>CATLGN010000245.1 GCA_949935685.1 uncultured Lachnospiraceae bacterium
CGTTCGCCGTCCGGTAAAATATGAAATGTCTGCAGGCTCTGGCTTCGGATAACCGGCAGCAGATACTTCTGCTCCAGAAGACTGCCCGGCGCGCCGGACAGATAATGCATGTCAAACAGATGCGCGGACACCTGACATTCTTTTCCCGGTACGGCCCGAAACGCATGCATCACCCCGGAATTAATAAATATTGCCTCGCCCTTTCGCAGCAGCGCCATCTCTTCTCCGGTACGCAGAAATACTTCTCCTGCGGCTATATAATCGATCTCCATTTCCGCATGCCAGTGCCAGGGAAAGTCTCCGTTGACAAAGTTCCCCAGATCTGTCAGCAGGCAGCGATACGGCAGCCCTGTCCCGTTTTCCGGGAGTATTTCCTCATTATTTTCACCCGCCCGAAAATCTGTTTTTATCAGCATCGCTTCTCCTCCTGCACATATTATAACAGGAGTTCCGCTTTTGCAGAACTCCTGTTTTTCATCTGTCAATGTTAAAATGTCACCGGGCCGCACTCCGTATTGATCACACAGCCGCAGCATCCCTGGCTGGTACCGCATACCTGTGTGGAAACAGGCGTTGCCGCCGGGTCCCGCGCAAGCTGCGTGTTATCCCACCGTCTGTCGCGCAGTTCGGGAATCGGATTGGGCGCGATTTCATACCGATAATCGCAGCCTCTGCCTTCAATCCGCCGCCGGATCACATTGTGGCTCGCGACACTGCACACATCGCCGTTTACCACATTCTGATACCAGTAGAACTTATCGTCCGGCGGAAGCTGCAGCAGCGGCACAACATATTCCTTTTTCTGGGTATTGCCCGTCGTTGTGCGGATAATCTCGCGTACATAATCCACGTTCGAACGAAGTGCGAGTATCTCCGGGAAATCTCCGCAGGGGATTACTTCCATCCAGTCTTTGTCTTCATATTTCCGAAGCAGTTCTTTTGCCTTGTGCAGATGCGCGATCTCCTGTACCAGACACTGTTCCCAGATGCACCGGATTTCCGGGTCACATTCGGTCAGCATACACGAATAATACAGATAACATTCCGTGTATTCGTGCATCAGCAGATCTTCCAGCCATGTGGCGTTCGTGTCTTTCAGGCTTTCATACTGGCTGACGTGTTCTTCCTCGATCATACCGATTTCCTGATATAACCGCCTGCCCAGATCGGATTTGTCATACAGCGCGGCCACATTCATATAATAGTTCATCGTCTGCTGCTCGGCCGCCGTGATAATACCCACATTCAGCTTTGTCTGCACCGTCGCTTCCTGATTGCAGATATGATGGAAAATACTGTCTTTCGGGTACCGGTGTTCGGATATGGTCGGCCGGGCCGGCATAATTTCCGTATAGCCGCCTACCAGTCTCTCCGGGCACGCGCCGTATTCATAATCCAGCAGATTGGAATACCGATACAGATGGTCGAAGTCTTCCAGCAGTGCAAAATTCAGCGCATTTTTTACATTACAGTCCGTCTCCTGCTTTGCCAGCGCGGCCGTCAGATCGACGGCAAGCTGCTCATAGGAAATCGTATGCTCCAGTATCGTCTCGTTTTTCGGCTTCAGACAACTGATACGCTTTTGCTGCTGCTGTTCGCTTCTGCGGACAAGCGCCAGTTCCCGGCGCAGATCGTTGTCATTGCAATGTCTGGAAAAGTTTCTCGAAAACCATTGTGCTTCAAACTCCGTACCGTTCATCAATACCACACGGCACTTTGTATAGGGATTCACGGTCTCTTTGTTATAGGGACATGGATACATCCTGTTCCAGTCCATAAACCATTTCTCAACCGGAATGGGTTTTTCCTCAAATGGATTGAATTTCTGCATAAATCCTCCAAAAAATGATGTTACTTTACAATATGCAGAATCTTCCATCCATTGCTTATCCCATATTACCTCCCGGCAATATATGCCTCCACTTCCGCCTTCTCCGGCATCACTTTCAGAGCGCCCCGTCTTGTCGTAATCAGGCTGGAAGCCCCATTGGCAAATGTAAGCATCTCCTTCAGGCCGTCCTCCGTCAGATCATCCAGGCCATGCTCCAGCACATAATTTAAAATGCATGCGCAGAACGTGTCGCCCGCGCCGGTCGTCTCGATTGTATCGGGATTCAGGAACGGCGACGCGGAAACCTGCATGCCGCCGTAATAGGCCACGCTGCCTTCCTTGCCAAGCGTCGTCAGCATCAGTTTAATATTGCCGTAATGCTGCAGAAGCCACTGTGCGCCTTCCGCCACCGTCTCGCACCCCGATACAAACAACACTTCATCGTCGGAAATTTTCAGAATATCGCACTGTCCCAGACCATACAAAATCTGTTCTTTTGCCGCTTCCAGACTGTTCCAGAGCGGCGGGCGCAGATTGGGGTCAAAGGAAACGGTAATGCCGTTCTCCTTCGCAACCGCAAGCGCTTTTTTTGTCGCCTCCCGCACGCCTTCATGGGTCATGGAAAGCGTTCCGAAGTGGAAAATCGCGGTGTCTTTTATCATCTCTTCCTTTACCTCGGATGCATCCAGCATCATATCCGCGCCCGGATTGCGGTAAAACGCAAAATCCCGGTCTCCGTCCGGCGCCGTATGTACAAAAGCCAGCGTTGTGCGCACGTCATCGTCCATATACAGACATTCCGTACCGATTCCCAGTTCATCCAGCACCGCCTTCAACATCACGCCAAACTGGTCTTTGCCCACTTTTCCCATAAAAGCAGTCTTTTTTCCGAGTTTATTCAGCATGGCGAGCACATTGCAGGGCGCGCCGCCCGGATTCGCTTCAAACAGGGGATTGCCCTGCGCGCTGACCGCGTTTTCCGTAAAATCGATTAAAAGTTCTCCCAGCGCCAATACATCATATTTTGCCATCTCGTAACCCTCCCTATTTTTATATGTTAATAAAATTATAAAATTCTGCCCGTCCATTTGCAACCCGAATTTTACCGGCGCAGATATTTCCCGATCTGCCGCTGTAAAATCCGCATGGAATTGTCGATATTATCATCATCCTCGATCATGCGGTTGATTTCATTGTCCGCCATTGTCAGGGCGTCGGCATACCGGGGGAATTTCGGTATGACCACGCCGTTTTCAATCACATCGCTGACAAGATTATTGTCAATAAATTTTTCGTTTTTTTCCATATCCGCCTGCAGGATCTCCTCCGTCTCTTTCGACTGTGTCACCTCTTTTAACACGGATACCCCCTGCGAATAACGGAATAAGTCCATCTGGATCTCTTCGTCATAAGTCAGCAGTTTCAGAAATTCCCACGCGAGCTGTTCGTGTTCCGTATGATTGCTGATCCCCATCAGAAGCGTCTTGA
>CATLGN010000246.1 GCA_949935685.1 uncultured Lachnospiraceae bacterium
TATTTTGTCACGGTATGTAATGTAATACTGCGTATTACAGCTTTCCTGCTGGATAATTGTTAAGGAAGGCATAAATACACCTTCTTTTTCTTCGTAACTTTTTGAAGCAGCTTTTCCACAGCCTTTCCCGTCAGTCCGAAATTGGTCAGATTGACAAGCATCAGATGGTTGTCCGTACCGCCGGAGACAATACGGATGCCTCGGTCTGTCAGCCCCTTACAGAGTGCCTGCGCATTGTCCACAATCCCTTTCTGATATGTTTTGAATTCGTCGGAAAGCGCTTCTTTAAAGCAGACTGCCTTTGCCGCGATCACATGCATCAGCGGGCCGCCCTGAATCCCCGGGAAAATGGCTTTATTAAAATTATATTTTTTCGCCGCTTCTTCATTGGCAAGAATCAGGCCGCCCCGCGGTCCGCGAAGTGTCTTATGCGTCGTCGTTGTCACCACATCCGCCCAGGGAATCGGGCTCGGATGCAGCCCTGCCGCCACAAGTCCCGCGATATGCGCCATATCCACCATTAAAACCGCGCCGACTTCGTCCGCCACTTCACGGAATTTCTGAAAATCAATCGTTCTGGCATAAGCCGAAGCGCCCGCGATAATCATGCGCGGCTTCGCTTCCAGCGCGATCTCCCGCAACTTTTCATAATCGATAAATCCCTCGTCATTCACGCCGTAAGGAACAATCTTAAAATATTTGCCGGAAATATTGACCGGGCTGCCATGCGTCAAATGTCCGCCGTGATCCAGATTCATACCCATAATCACATCACCGGGATTACAGATCGCAAACTGTACCGCCAGATTTGCCTGCGCGCCGGAATGTGCCTGCACATTCGCATAATCACATCCAAACAGCTTCTTTGCCCGTTCTATGGCAAGGTTTTCCACCACATCCACGCATTCGCAGCCGCCATAGTAACGCTTTCCCGGATAGCCCTCTGCGTATTTGTTTGTCAGCGGACTTCCCATTGCCGCCATAACCGCTTTGCTGACCCAGTTTTCGGAAGCAATCAGTTCGATATGGCTGTTCTGCCGTTCCTGCTCGTCCACGATCGCCTGCGCGATTTCGGGATCGACCATCCTTACTTCGTCTAATGAATACATTGTTTCTCCTCCATTGCATGCATTGTTTACCGTTTATTTTTTCAGTGAGTATAACACAGGCGGACGGGTACCGCAAGAGGCGCGGGCATCCTGCCCACGACAAACGCAGGAATGAACAGGCTGTGAACATTTCAGAAACCGAAGCGGACAGAAATGGAAAAAATCTGCGATGCAACATACTTCCGGCATGGGCACAGCATTCCGGCCGGGCATCTTGCGGAAGGGATTAGCGGTTCTTATCGCTGTGTCCTGGTTCGCAATTTCCGAACAGGGATGTCCGGAAAAGGCCGACCTGCGTCCGGATGGCGCATGGAGGCCGGTTGCACGCCTGTCGACATCCGCTGCCACAGCGATTAGAACCGCTTATGCCTGTAGCCCGATGCCCGGCCGCAATGCTGTGCCCATGCCGGAAAGTCATAATACAATCAGGATTTTTTCCGTTTCTGTCCTTTGTACATGTTATATTCACAGTCTGTTCATTCATGCGTTTGTCGTGGCGTCCTGCCGGGATAGCCATCTGCGCCGTTTTGTCAGGGCAGATATTTTTCATTTCCCAGACGGATCTGCAGATACCTGGCATAGACGGCAAACGCAGCGGGAATCGGATACTTTTCCTCCGTCTCGCTTTTTTCTGCAAAAAGAAACGGCATACCGGCTTTCCGCGCAGGGCGTTCCAATTCATCCACGCGTATGGCATAGCCAATCATATGCCATTCTTTATGGGTAAAAACATGACGGGCGTTTTCCAACCGCCTGATCTGAATCACTTTATATTCTGCCGCGCTTAAATAGGAAAGGACTTCGTTCTCCGTTCGATGCCCGTCCAGCGAGGGGAACTCATACATGCCAGCCAGAAGTCCCCGGGACGGCCGTCTGCGCAGAGCGGTCCGGTTTTCATCCTGTATGAGTAAAACTGTCTTTTCTTCGATCTTACGGGGCTTTGCGCGCGATTTTTTCGGATATTCCGCTGTCTTGCCTGCCGCCGCGGCCCTGCACATGACGCGCCACGGGCACGCAGCACATTTGGGCATGCCGTTGGGTATGCAGACTACGGCGCCCAGTTCCATCAACGCCTGGTTAAAATCACCTGCGCGCGCCGACGGCATAATCGCAAGCAGATGCCGCCATACCTCCCTGCGCACCCGCTGCTCCATAATATTCCCCGCATCCATACGCACTCTCGCCAGAATGCGCAGCACGTTGCCGTCCACAGCGGGAACCGGCCGGCCAAACGCAATCGACGCGATGGCGCCCGCCGTATAACTGCCAATGCCGGGGAGCTGCAAAAGCGCTTCATACGTATCCGGGATCACACCGCCGTATTTTTCCCCGATCTGCACGGCAGCCTTTTTCAGATTGCGCGCCCGGCTGTAATATCCAAGCCCTTCCCAGAGCTTCAGGACTTCTTCTTCCGGTGCGTCCGCCAGATGCAAGACATCCGGAAATGCCTTCAGAAAACGGTCAAAATACGGCCTGACTGCCTCCACCCGCGTCTGCTGCAGCATAATTTCCGAAATCCACACCCGATAGGCATCCGGCTTTTCCCGCCACGGCAGAATCCGGTGCCCGCTGTCATACCAAGCCAGCAATGGCGCGACCAAAGCCTGCAGCTCTTCCTGTATTTTTTTATCCTCCAAACTTAACGCAGTCTGTTGCATTCGTATTTTTCCAATGTCAGCAGACAGTTTTTCAGCGCCTCATACCGGTCCTCGATCTCCCCGTCAGGAATCTCCACATCCAGCGATACCGCCATCGTATTCACCATATCGTCTGTGATGCGCGCCTGCAAAGCGGCAAGCAGATTCAACTTTTCCTTATGGGTATCCGCATCCAGAAACCGCACCAGAAACGGGTCCAGCGCCGCCTCACCATCTGTCTGCGCAGTCTCTGCATCGCCCTGCGCTGCGCCGGCCGTTTTCCCCGCATCCGTGTTTTCTCTGTGCAGATCTTCTTCCGGCGCTGTTTTCTCTTTGTTTTGCAGCCCGTCCGTCCCCTTTTCCTCTCTGGCGCCCGGCACCGCCGCACCGCTTCTCTGTGCTTCCGGCGTGTTATCCGCCAGCTCCTCCGAGCCTGTCCGAATCCGAATCGGCTCATCAGGATTTGTCCGCACGTGCAAAGGTTCCGTCTCCTGTCCCACCAATTCCGTAACCAGTGCAAAAATCTCTTTCTGTCGTCTCTCCGTATATTTCCGCTTGTCTACCTTACCCAT
>CATLGN010000247.1 GCA_949935685.1 uncultured Lachnospiraceae bacterium
AGACGCCGCAGCGCCTGTTGAAACTGGCGGTTATCCAATACCCTGTCGTCCCGGAAATCCCGGAATTTCCGCTCTCCGATCACGGCAAAGGCAGATTGATAGCCCGTCTGTCCGCCCACCCGCACGCCGCCGATATTGCCGCCGGTATTGCCGAATGAAGTTTTTCCCATCGTGCCGATCCAGAAACTGCCGCCGTTGTGTTCGCTGTCCTGATCTTTCAGACGGTCCTTGAACTTCTGCTCCACATCCTCCTTGTCCACTTTGATTTCTTCCAACTGATTGAGCCACTGTTTCTCTTCGATCTGCAGCATTTCGTTCATTTCTTCTTTATTCAGCCAGCGGAGCATCTGATTCGTCAGCGCATTCTCAGACTGTATTCCCTTAAAACATTCCTCAAAGGCCATATCGAACTTGTCAAATTCCACTTCGCTTTTCACCAATATCATGCGGGAAAGATAATAAAATTCCGTCAGATTGCTGCCTGCCAGCCCTTTGTCGAGCGCTTCCTGCAAAGTAAGCCACTCACTCAATGTGATCTTCAGCCCTTTTGCCTTGCATACGTCAAAAAATTTCTGAAACACGGGCCATCCTCCCTTCGCTTTTAATCCGCATGATGGAGCACGGTCTGCAAATCCTCATCTTTTTTCACGACCACGCCGATAAACGGCAGCTCCGCCCGTATCCGATCCGCAGAAATACCGCCGATCTGCAGGGCGTTTACCCAGTCGATCAGCTCCGATGTGCTCGGCTTTTTGCGAATGTCCCGGATCGAACGGATGTCATAAAACGCCGCCATGGCGTTTTTAAGAATATTTTCCTCAATGTCGGGATAGTGCACCTTCACAATCTCTTCCATCAGAGCCGCATCGGGGAAAGCGATATAATGAAAGATACAGCGGCGCAGAAATGCGTCCGGCAGTTCCTTTTCCGCATTGGATGTAATGATGACAATGGGACGCTGTTTTGCCTTCACGGTACGTTTTGTCTCATGGATATAAAACTCCATCTGATCGAGTTCCCAGAGCAGATCGTTCGGAAACTCCAGATCGGCCTTGTCGATCTCATCGATCAAAAGCACAACCTGCTCCTCGCTGTCAAACGCCTCCCCCAGTTTGCCCAGTTTGATATAACGGGAAATGTCGTCCACCCCTTCTTCCCCGAACTGTCCGTCATACAGACGCTGAATCGTGTCGTACACATACAGCCCGTCCTGCGCCTTCGTCGTGGACTTGATATTCCACACGATCAGCCGTTTGCCCAGAGACTTCGCCACCGCTTCCGCCAGCATCGTTTTGCCTGTCCCCGGTTCCCCCTTGATCAGCAGCGGTTTCTGCAAAGCGATCGCCACGTTCACACTGGCCATCAGCTCCTGCGAAGCCACATATTCCTTTGTACTCGTAAAATTGTTTCCTGCCATACCCTTCTCCTTTTCCGTTGCCTTCTCTCCCGCTATTCCCATGGAATATCCGAATTTTCGATCTTCTTATCGCGCAGCATCAGATCCCGCACCGCCTCGTCCGCCTTCTTTCCGTGGAAGAGCACCTCGTTGACCTGCTCGATAATCGGCAGCGTCACGCCGTATTTCGCCGCAAGCCCCAGAGCCGCTTTCGCCGAATACACGCCTTCCACGACCATCTTCACTTCCTGCATGGCCGCCTCATAACTGTAGCCCTTTCCGATCAGGATGCCGGCACGCCGGTTCCGGGAATGCATACTGGCACAGGTGACAATCAGATCGCCGATGCCCGAAAGCCCCGCAAAGGTTTCCACCTTGCCTCCCATGGCCGTCCCCAGTCTGGCAATCTCCGCAATCCCTCTTGTAATGAGCGCCGCCTTCGTATTGTCGCCATATCCCAGACCGTCGGCAATCCCCGCCGCCAGCGCCACGACATTTTTCAGCGCCGAACCCAGTTCGATGCCCGTCACATCCGGGCTCGTATAGACACGGAACACTTCGCTCATAAACAAGGACTGTACATATTCCGCCGTCTTTCTGCTCTTAGCCCCTGCCACAATCGTCGTCGGAAGCCCTTTTCCCACCTCCTCGGCGTGGGACGGTCCCGACATAACGGCCACGTCCGCCTGCGGAATCTCCGCTTCGATCACCTGCGACAGTGTCATCAGCGTCGCCTCTTCGATTCCTTTGGCCACATTGACAATAATCTGTCCCGCAGACACCAGTTCCCGCATCTGATGCGCCGTACTGCGCACAATCGGAGACGGCACGGCCAGCACAAGCATATCCTGTCCGCACACGGCCTCCCGCAGATCGGCCGTCACCGCCATCTCCTCCGGCAGCTTCACGCCCGGCAGCTTGTCGGGATTTTCCCGTTTCGTCTGTAACAGCGCCACCTCATCCGCCAGCGCCGACCAGAGCGTGACCTGATGTCCGTTATGATGCAGCAAAAGCGCCAGCGCCGTGCCCCAGCTTCCCGCTCCGATTACTCCTGTTAATGCCATACTCTCTGTCCTCCAGATTCCTTAATTAAAGCTTATTCTTTTTGGAAAGATATGTCTTTCTTTCCTCGCCTTTCAAAAGCCGCACAATATTCGTCCTGTGTTTTACATAGGCCATTACCGTCAAAAGGCCGGCGACGGTATACAGCTCCCAGAGCGCCGTCTGTTCCATACCGAAGACGCCCATCTGTCCCATAATCACAAGCTGAACCATAAATCCGGCATAGACAAGCAGAGATCCAAGCGACACATAGTGCGTCGTAAAAAAAACAGAGGCAAAAAGAATCATCCCCACCGGGATAAACGCCGGGTGAAACGAGGCGATCAGTCCCGCAGTCGCCGCAATGCCCTTGCCGCCTCGAAATCCCATGTAAAAGGGGAAATTATGCCCCAGTATCGCACCCGCCGCGCCATAGATCATCAGCACATACACAATATCCGGACGGCTGCCTCCGAACAGCACCCGAGCCAGCACGACCGCCAGCGCACATTTCAGCACATCGCCGACAAATACGATCAGCCCGGCCTTTGCGCCAAAGACGCGCAGCGTATTGGTCGTCCCCGCGTTCCCGCTCCCCATCTGCCGGATGTCCACGCCATGCAGCTTTCCATAAATATAGGCTGTCTGGAAATTTCCAAGCAGATAGCCGATCAAAAGACATATGATCCGTTCCATTTTATTTTTCCTTCCTTTCTCTGACAATCAGCCGCAGAGGCGTTCCCCGAAAGCCGAACGCTTCCCGTATCTTATTTTCAAGATAGCGTGTGTAAGAAAAGTGCATCAGCTCCTTATCGTTGACAAAAATCACAAAGGTCGGAGGTTTTACCGACACCTGTGTGATATAATACAGCTTC
>CATLGN010000248.1 GCA_949935685.1 uncultured Lachnospiraceae bacterium
CATACGATACCTTATGCAGTAACGTGTCATGGACATACCGCTCTTTGTCATAATCGCTCCCGAACGCCGCCGCCTGCGAAATAATCTCCTGCGCCGCATCCTGAAAGGCGGCGTTTTCTTTTTCCAGATTCCGCGCCGTACGGTTAAACTGCAGATCAATCTCCACGCACTGGCCGTTTCCCAGATGTTTGCACGCATATGCGGTATCCAGCCAGAAAAGTTCCGGATGATCGTTATAAACGGCAGAGATCACATTGCGCAGTTTCCGGGCTGTAATCGGTTCCACCGGTGCGAAGGCGGGATTCAATACTTCCGCATTGGCGTAGATCTGCCTGTAGATGCGCTGTCCGTTCTCGTCCAGCATATCGTAATAGGGATAAAACAACGGATCAAACGTCAGACCGTCACCAGTCTCGCCCGTGTCAAGACCCGCGATCAGCTCCTGCGCTTCTTCCTCCTCGATCTCGCTGTCGCTGCCTTCGATCTCCTGATAACCGTTCTTCCCGGCCACTTCCTCCGGCACGGAAATCTGCGACCGCTCCGGTGCTATGTATACGGCGGGCACGGCCGCTTCCTGCGACCCGCCGGATTCTTCGTTTGCCTCCGTCTCCTCTTCCCCGGGCAAACGCACCGCTTCCCCGCCGGATTCCGGGCCGTTCGGCTCCGCACCGACCACAGCCGCCTCCGCGCCGGATTCCGGCCGCCCGTCTCCCGGAGCGGCGTCGTTTCCGTCCGCGGCCGCCGTCACAGCGGGCTCCCCGTCAGGATAGAGGATCTGCGCAATCCGCTCGGTCACTTCCGGCTTCCAGGCGCATACAAACAGCAGCGCCATCAGCAATGCCGATAACAGTAAGATCAGATTTAATATGCGTTTGCAAAACTTCTTCATCGTTTCCTCCTGCCGTACGCCGCCGTTACCGGATCTCCGGGCCGTCTTTTGTCATGGTAATCGGAATCAGTTTTTTCCCGAGAAAGGGTTTCAACGCCGCTTCCGCCATTTCCTGATCCCGCATTGTATACATCCCGTCGGTGAAAAGCAGAATCAGCTTTGACCGCGCATGATAAAACTTCAGATTCCGATACAAGCATTCAATCCGCTTTTCATCCGACGTCGTCTCATATTCCCGGAAAAATCCGTTGACCAAAACAGTCATCATCGGTACCGTGCGGTTTATGATTCGTTCGTCATCCAGCCAGTCCACAATATGAAAACGTACATTGCGAAACACTTCGCTGCGCCGCTTCAGACAGCCAAGCAGTACAGGCACACAGGCTTCCATCCATTCCGAAGACACATGATGGTCAAGCACGACGCTCATCTCCAAAACCGGGCCGGTAAAATTCCCCGGCACATGCAGCACACGCTGTACACGATGATAAAACTGCTGACAAAAAACCGACGATACTTCCATTGTTATTTTTACACACTTTCTATCACAACCCCGTGTGCGATTCCCGGCACGGTCTTTCCCTCGTTAAAACTCGTCTTGCTGAGCAACGCGCCCGTCGGAATAAATAACACCCGTTTCCATTTCTTTTCTTCCAGTTGTTTCAGAATATAAGACGAAAGCGTTACGGCCGCACAGCCGCAGCCGGAACCGCCGGCATGGGTGTCCTGCGTCTTGGGGTCGTAGATCTGCATCCCACAGTCCAATACGTTTCCGGAAATATCATACCCCTTTTCCGCTGTCAGGTCAACCAGCGCCCGCTGACCGATGCTGCCAAGATCTCCCGTAATAATCTTATCGTAGTCGGACGGTTGTCTGCCGAAGTCAATGAAATTCTGATATACCACGTCGCAGGCCGCCGGCGCCATACAGCAGCCCATGTTCATCGAATCTTTAAGCCCATAGTCCACGATTTTCCCGGTCGTAATCCCGGTGATGGCGGCCCGCACATGTTTGCCCGGTTCTCTCCCCAGCACGAAAGCGCCGCTGCCCGTTACCGTCCATGTCGCCGACAGCGGTCTCTGACTGCCGTATTCCAGCGGATTGCGAAATTCCTTCTCCGCACTGGCGAAATGGCTGGACGTGACACAGATGACATTTCTGGCAAATCCCCCGTCAATGGCCATCGAACCCAGACTCAGAGACTCCCCGCACGTCGAACACGCGCCGTACAGACCGAACAGAGGAATCTCATATGTCATAATGCCAAATGAGGTGGCAATCGATTGACCCAGCAAGTCACCCGCAAACAGATACTGAATGTCTCTGGCGTCCAGTTCCGCTTTTCCCATCGCCAGATATACGGCGTCTTTCTGCAGACTGCTTTCCGCTTCTTCCCATGTGTTACAGCCAAACAGATCGTCTTCCCCGATCATATCGATCAGCCCTGCCAGAGGGCCTTCTCCTTCTTTTTTCCCCGCTATGGATGCGCTGGCATTGATGTAGACCGGATGATCATACGCCACACTCTGTTTGCCTCTGCGCTTATCCTTTTTTGCCGTCTTCTCCTGTGCTCCCATGTTTCGTCTCCATCCCTTTCTGTCCCGTTTTTACAGGTAGGATTTCCGTTTCCACAGGGATTATACGCCGGCCGTCGTTTTACCGCATTGTGACAACGCCCTTTTCCACCATCATCACCGGATGATAGGAAAGCTTTGCCTTGCGCAGCCCTTCGGCGCCGGTGTCTTCTTCCCGGTTGATATAGGGATTTGCCGCCGCCTCATGCTCCGCAAACTGCTGGTTAATCATCGGGTAAGCGCCCTGTACATCGGCATAGGCTTTTTCAATATGGACGATAAACACATCTTCTCCGCCCGGCTCGCCGAGCGTAAAGCCCATTACCCTGCCCTCCGCGCGCAAAAGCCCGCCCTTCAGTCCCAGCTCCCGGCGCAGCCGGAGCGCATTCAGCGTCACACAAAATTCCGCGCTCTTTTCCTCGTCTTCGTCGCAGCCGTTCAGCACACGCCATTCCTGCGCCATCTTCAGGCATTCTTCCGTATTGTCATCCGTAATGCTTTCATAGCGCCAGTCGGGATACTGCTCCCTGAATTTATTGATATGGTTGCGTTTGGAGTGCAGTTTTTTCCCGGCAAGCGTAATCAGCTTCTCCGATTCGTATACATAATCCGCCAGATCTCTGTCATAGGCAACCTGAAAGCGGCCGGGATACAGCCCTTCCAGACGTTCAAACTGCGCCGGTGAGACGAGGTGCATACGGAATGTCCATCCTTGCCGCGCAAAATAGTCCTGCAGAATATCCACTGCCCGTTTCAGATCGCCTGTTCCAAGCGGAAAGCTGACCGATGTCTCTCCTTTCCGCACAAGAAAAACAAGCATCCCTTCCACAATCGCATACTGCATA
>CATLGN010000249.1 GCA_949935685.1 uncultured Lachnospiraceae bacterium
ATTATCAACAATCCTCAGGGCACATACTACGGCGGGCAGATTGCGGCGCCGGTTATCAGACAGCTTTTTGAAAACATTCTTCCCTATCTGGAAGAAGCAGACGGATAGGGAACGGAAAAGACAACGAAAGCACCGGAAAGGACGGGAGATATGGTACTTAACAGTTCGGTAGTGATACCGGTAATCATAGCGTTTATTATCAGTGTAATGGCGGGTCCTCTGATCATTCCCTTTTTGAAACGGCTTCATGTGGGGCAGACGGAGCGGGAGGAAGGGCCCAAGTCGCATCTGAAAAAAACCGGGACGCCTACCATGGGTGGTATCCTGATTCTGGGGAGCGTGCTTCTGACCTCGCTTCCCTATGTGAGGAGCTATCCGAAGATCATACCGGTGCTGTTTCTGACGCTTGGGTTCGGGCTGATCGGCTTTTTGGATGATTATATCAAAGTTGTTCTGAAGCGTTCTCTTGGCCTGACGCCCGCACAGAAGATGGCAGGTCAGATTGTAGTAACGGGCATATTTGCCTATTATCTGCTGCACTATACGGATGTGAGCCTGGCGATGAAGATACCGTTTTTCCCGGGGAAATATCTGGATTTTGGTATATTGAATATACCGCTGTTGTTTTTCGTTGTGATCGGCACGGTAAACGGTACCAATTTTACGGACGGATTGGATGGGCTGGCAAGCAGCGTCACCATTATGATTGCCACCTTTTTTACGGTGGTTGCCATCGGCACGAACAGCGGCATCGATCCCGTGACCTGTGCGGTCGTCGGTTCGCTGCTCGGTTTTCTGCTGTTCAATGTCTATCCGGCCAGAGTCTTTATGGGGGATACCGGTTCTCTCGCGCTGGGCGGCTTTGTCGCCTCTTGCGCTTATATGATGCAGATGCCGCTGTTTATCGTGATCGTTGGTTTTATTTATCTGGCAGAGGTGTTGTCTGTGATCATACAGGTGAGCTATTTCAAAGCCACCGGCGGGAAGCGCATCTTTAAGATGGCGCCCATTCATCATCATTTCGAGCTGTGTGGATGGTCGGAGACGCGTGTGGTGGCGGTTTTTTCCATTGTTACGGCGATTCTGTGTCTGGTGGGACTGATGGCTTTATAACCGGCTGCGCGATAATAAGGAAACAAAGGAGAGAGCAATGGAACTGAAGGGGAAATCTGTGTTGATTGTGGGTACGGGCATCAGCGGCATCAGTGCGGCGCAGCTTGCGTCAGGTGCGGGCGGTGCGCATGTTATCCTGTTCGACGGCAGTGAAGCGCTGCAGCCGGATGACATAAGACAGAAGCTGCCGGCGGAGCTGGAGGCGGAAATCTATACGGGCACACTGCCGGAGGAGGCAGCGGCGCGGGCGGCGCTTGTGATTGTCAGCCCCGGCGTGCCTGTGGACACGGCGTTTATGGATGGCTTCCGGGACAGAGGCGTACCGATCTGGGGGGAAATCGAGCTGGCGTATCATTATGCAAAGGGGCGGCTGATTGCCATTACGGGAACGAACGGGAAGACGACGACGACAGCGCTGACCGGCCAGATTATGAAAGATTACGGGAAAGAGACATTTGTTGTCGGCAACATCGGAATCCCATATACTTCCATAGCGTGCGAGACGACGGAACATTCCGTGACGGTGGCGGAGATCAGCAGTTTCCAGCTCGAGACAATCCACGATTTCACGCCGGATGTCTCGGCCATTTTAAATATTACGCCGGATCATCTGAACCGGCATCATACGATGGAAAATTATGCGGCGGTAAAAGAGTCCATAGCCCGGAATCAGAAAGCGGGCAGCCGCTGCGTTCTGAACTACGAAGATGCGTATACGCGGGCGGTCGGGGAGCGGACACGCGCGGAGCCTTTTTATTTTTCTTCGGCGCGGAAACTGGAACAGGGCGTTTATCTGCAGGACGGGGATATTTATCTGGCGGACGGCAGCGCGCCCGTAAAAGTCGTCTGCTTCCGGGAGACGAAACTGCCGGGGATCCACAATGCGGAGAATATGATGGCGGCTATTGCGCTCACATATTGTATGGGCGTCCCGCCGGAGCAGATTGCACGGACTGCCAGAGCGTTCCGGGCAGTGGAACACCGGATTGAGTATGTGACGTCCAAAAAGGGTGTGGTTTATTATAACGATTCCAAAGGCACCAATCCCGATGCGGCCATCCGCGGCATCCGGGCCATGGACCGGCCGACGGTGCTGATCGGCGGCGGCTATGATAAGGGCAGCGCATATGACGAATGGATCGAATCCTTCGACGGGAAAGTGACCTGGCTGGTGCTGCTTGGACAGACGGGGGATGCGATTGCGGCCTGTGCGCGTGCGCATGGTTTTACGAATATTGTCATGGCAGGTTCTCTGGAGGAAGCGGTGCGGATCTGCGCCGAAAAAGCGCGGCCGGGCGACGCGGTACTTCTGTCCCCCGCCTGTGCGAGCTGGGGGATGTTTCCCAATTATGAAGTGAGAGGGAATTTATTCAAAGAACTGGTAAATAAGCTGGAGGATTGATTTTGGACAGATTCAGGGAAAGGAGAAAAAACAAAGCGGATCATTACTTTGACTACAGCCTGTTGTTTATTGTGTTGTTTCTCCTTGGTTTCGGCATGATCATGATCTATTCGACGAGTTCATATGAGGCCAGCAAAGATTACGGGGACGCCGCCTATTATCTGAAAAAGCAGGCGCTGGCAACGGCGCTCGGGATAGCGGCCATGATCTTTACGGCCAATATACCATATCATTTCTGGGAAAAATTTGCGGTGCCGGGTTATCTTGTCTCGGCGGTTTTGATCGGACTGGTGCTGACGCCTTTGGGCGTTAAGGTAAAAGGCGCCAGACGATGGCTGGATTTCGGCATCGGGCTGCGTCTGCAGCCGGCGGAAATCGCAAAGCTGTGTATGATTTTGTTTCTGGCCAGTATGGTCTGTAAGATGGGAAAAAGCATTCGCAGCCGGAAGGGATTTTTTACGATTCTTCTTGTGCCGTTGCCGATCAGTATGATGATCTGGAAAATTACGGATAATCTGAGTTCGGCCATTATCGTATTCGGCATTGCGGCGTTGATGCTCTTTGTGGCCAGCCCGGAATATAAAAAGTTTTTTCTGCTCGGCATTGCGGGCGCCGCAGCGGGAACCGGGGTCGTATACATAATTACCCGCATGGCTTCCTCCGAAAAACTGGATTTCCGTGGAGAGCGCATTCTCGCCTGGCTGGACCCGGAGGCATATGCCAGCGGCAAAGGGTTTCAGACGCTGCAG
Organism: uncultured Lachnospiraceae bacterium; assembly: GCA_949935685.1. Lineage (GTDB taxonomy): Bacteria > Bacillota > Clostridia > Lachnospirales > Lachnospiraceae > VSOB01. The sequence continues at coordinate 3,265 of CATLGN010000249.1, forward strand.
GCATTGTATGCATTCGGCTCCGGCGGCATCTTCGG
>CATLGN010000250.1 GCA_949935685.1 uncultured Lachnospiraceae bacterium
CATTCCAGATTATCGCTCCTTTTAAACTTACAGTCTTCCGTCCCCGGAAAATCCAGCGTTAAAAACGCCATCCGTTTTGTGACGCCCGGATGCATCGTCTCCATAATATGATGCGGTTTCATGCAAAACGATCTGCTTGTGTAAAAAGATATAGCCGTTTCCACATCCCCGTCATAGATCATCCTGCCATGCTCCAAAACAATACAGCGGTCACATAGCTTGCGTATGGTATTCATATTGTGGCTCACATAGAGAACCGTCTTCCCCTCTTTTTCGGAGACATCGTTCATTTTTCCAAGGCACCGCTCCTGAAATTTCATATCGCCGACCGCCAACACTTCATCCATAATCAAAATACTGGCGTCAAGATGAGCCGCCACCGAAAACGCCAGTTTGACATACATCCCCGAAGAATACCGCTTAACGGGGGTATCAATAAACCGGCGGCACTCCGAAAACGCGATAATATCTTCTATTTTCCCGTCTATTTCCTTTCTGCTCATACCAAGAATCGCACCGTTCACATAAATGTTCTCCCGGCCCGTCAGCTCCCCGTGAAACCCGGTGCCCACCTCCAGCATACTGGCAATGGAACCGTCAATCGTAATCATCCCCTCTGTGGGAGCCGTTACCCGCGACAAGATTTTCAGCAGTGTGGATTTTCCCGCGCCGTTCATACCGATAATGCCCAGTCGTTCCCCCTGACGCACTTCCAGATTCAGAGCCTTTAGCGCCCAAAAGGGCTCCCCCATCCTGCCGGCGTCCGCTTCCGACATGCCGCTGCCCCTTCTGCGCATCCACCATGATTTTATCGTTTCGGACAGCGTTTCTCCGCCGATCGTCCCGAGCTTATACTGTTTTCCAAGATTCTCTATTTTAATTACCGTTTCCGCCATTCCGTATCTGTCTCTCTTTTACACTGTATCCATAAAATTTTTTTCTGCCTGATTAAAAACAATAACGCCAAAGAAAAAAATGAAGACGGTAATCACCCAACTGATTCCCCAGTATTTCATGACATCCGCATCGGTTCCAAAAAAGATATTTTTGAACAATAACACAGCGGGTGTCACCGGATTGCACATAAAAAGCTTCTGAAACCCTTGCGGAATCATTGTTCTCGAATAGATAACAGGTGTGGCATACATCCAAATCTGCATGCCGAATCCCACCAACACCTGCAAATCCCTGTATTTTGTCGTCAGCGCCGATACCAGAATCCCGATTCCCATCCCTGTCAGGCACACCTGCAGCATCAAAAGCGGCAGGATCACGATTCTTCCCGATAAAAACAAACCGTCGCCCCGAAAAGCGTAAAACCCGATCAAAATCGCCAACAAACCCAATTTGATGATAAAATCCGCACAGCTCGTTATCATATTGGATACGGGCACCACCAGTCTGGGAAAATAAACCTTTCCGAAAATCCCTGTATTGCCCGTAAACGTAGATGCCGCCCCATACAGACAATCGGAAAACAGACACCAGAAAATATTGCCTGTCATATAAAACAACGGCTGCGGAATATGATCCGTCGAAAGACCGGCGATACGCCCGAAGACAATCGTGTATATCATCATCGTAAACAGCGGGGAAATGATCAGCCATGCGGGACCGAGTACTGTCTGCTTATATCGCGTTATATAATTTCTCTTAAAAAAAAGCCATATCAAATCCTGGTATCGTATCAACTCCCCGAGTCGAATATCCAGCAGATTTGTCCGGGGCGTTATCACAATATGCGTATTTTTCTGCATCATCAACAGACTCCTATCTGCTGTCCAGCTTTTGCTCCAGCCGTTCCAGTTTTTCCTCTATATGGGTAAGCCTCTCCACATATTCATGCCTGTCATATTCCGTCTTGTTCCATGTCGCCCATCCGTAGCGCGATATGAGATTCCACAACCTTTGCCGCCAGGAACGATTTCTGCTTTCCGCTTCCTGCCGCATCCGTTCTTCTTTTTCTTTTATATACAGCTCATATTCCGATTCTCTTTGCCAATCCCGGGACATTTCCTCTTTTGTTTTGCCAAAATATATGCGCCTTACCATAACCTCGATATTTCCGAACAGATAATACAGACACGCCGCCCTGTGCTGCCCGTCGCAAATCCGGTTCCGGCTGTCGATGGTAATATAATCGCCTCCTGCCGGATACCCATATCGTTTCACACGCTCCAGATTAAAGAGTACCCGTTCCTGATTGGTCATCCGTTCGGTGTCTCCGAATCTTATATGATTGAGCTGCACAGTATGGGCGTCATTTTCGGCCGTAATCCCGTTCAGCGCCTTTACCACTCTCGACTGCGGCAATCCGGCCAATATCGGATTGCCGTCGGGGTCAAATGTATCCACTTGAATATCCGCAAGCGGCATGCTTACATATTCAATTTTTTCCAGATGCGGCAGGCTGCCGCTCAGTCCGACCAGCGCCACCGGGTCAAAATCCCGGCTGGAAAACCCTTCCACATCCACAATCGCGTCAATAATGTCACCCATTGCTTCCGCAAGTTTCGTAAACTCCGCTGTCGTCAGATCAATGCGGATATTGTCTTTATAGTGAATATGAATTGCCTCGCCGATATTATCCTCAATATCAAACCGATACGGGAACTGCACCCGTTCCGTTGTGCGCAGTGATGCCAGAACAATCACGCCGGGATTTATCACATCCGCCACCATGCCTTTCTCTCTGTCAATAATCGGAAAACTGCAAATATGTCTCAAAAACGGCGTCATAAGCGCCCGCCGTTATCATTTCACTTATGCGACCCGTAAACCGATAAAAAACCGTGCGCAGCATACGCTGCACCGTCTCGTCATAAAGCCATTGTTTTCTTTTTTCTATTTCCTGCCGATACGCATCCGAAACGACATGTTTATCAAACACACACCTGGCAAGCAGATATACCAGCAGTGTTTTCTCATCCATAATCCAGCACTGCAGCGTCTCATCCCATACTTTTTCCTCCCATGCCCGCCGATTGATCGAATCGTCCAGAGGAACCCAGCACTGCGGCGTCAGTGACCTGCACATCAGCCGGAAACAGGCATCGATATAAAATGTCTGTGCAATCCCCGTTTTCTGCCAGAACTGATATTCCGGCAACTGATACCCGAACCGGTATCCGTTGACAACGCCCATCGGCGGAATCCGCTTCAAAAAGCCGCTGCTGAGCATCGCGTCTTCAAAGCGGCGCCGGTCCCTGCCCGCCACCAGAATATCAATATCTTTTCCGTCCCTGAGTCGATTCGGCAGCTATTGTCCGATATTTTTGATGAGTATAT
>CATLGN010000251.1 GCA_949935685.1 uncultured Lachnospiraceae bacterium
TTTCGTACAGTCAATCCCGCAAATAGATTCCACCTGTTTTTTCACACCTCCTGTGCAATAAAAAGCTTCGGACTTTCCCATCCAAAGCTTTTATCACATAACATTCAAATCAATTACCATCGCCGTCAGTTACGACTCAAACGCCTTTTCCACCTGCGCGATCGCAGTTTTCTGCATGGGAATACGGCAGTTTTTGTTATTTCCAAATTCCACAATCACCGTATCGTCCGTAATATCGATTACAACACCGTAAAACCCGCTGCTCGTCAGAATGCTGTCACCGATTTCCAGCGCGGAAAGCATGGCGCTCATACGCTTTTGTTCCTTTTTCTGGGGACGGACCATAATAAAATACATAAATCCGATCAAAAGCACTACATAAACTACCATAATCATTCCCGAACCGCCGACGCCTGCATCTGCCGTCAATAAAATTCCCATCTTAATTTTCCTCCTAATCAAAATTCAAACCTAACGAATATCATACCGAAAAACGGACAATTCAGCAAGTCTTTTCGTAAAAAACCCCTTACTGCTGCTCCATATTTTCCAGTTTTCCCTTTTTATAAGCCGCAAACCGTCCCGCTTCCAGCGCATCCCGGATCTCACGCATCATCGTATTGTAAAAATAAAGATTGTGCAGCACGCACAGCCGCATTCCCAGCATTTCCTTCGCTTTCAGCAAATGCCGGATATAGGCCCTCGAATACCGTCTGCAGGCAGGACATCCACAGCCATCTTCGATCGGAGCCATATCGCTTTCATACTTTGCGTTAAAAAGATTCAATTTCCCTTGATTGGTATAGACATGTCCGTGGCGGCCGTTGCGGGAAGGGTAAACGCAGTCAAAAAAGTCCACGCCGCGCTCCACGCCTTCGAGAATATTGGCCGGTGTCCCCACACCCATCAGATATACCGGTTTTTCTGCGGGCAGATACGGAATGGTCTCCTCCAGGACATGATACATTTCCGCATGCGTCTCCCCTACCGCCAGACCGCCCAGTGCATATCCGTCCAGTTCCAGCTCCGCAATCCGTCTGGCGTGCTCCACCCGGATGTCGTCAAATACCGCTCCCTGATTGATGCCAAACAAAAGCTGATGGCGGTTCAGCGTATCTTCCAGCCCGTTCAGTCTCGCCATCTCCGCTTTGCAGCGGACCAGCCATCTCGTCGTGCGGTCCACGGAAGCCTGCACATAGGCGCGGTCGGCCCGGCTGGACGGGCATTCGTCGAACGCCATGGCAATGGTGGAAGCAAGATTCGACTGAATCTGCATACTCTCCTCCGGTCCCATAAAAATCTTCCTGCCGTCGATGTGGGACTGAAAGTAAACCCCTTCTTCCCGGATCCTGCGCAGTCCCGCAAGGGAAAACACCTGAAATCCGCCCGAATCGGTCAGAATCGGTTTCTCCCACGACATAAACCGGTGCAGACCGCCAAGCGACCGGATCAGCCTGTCCCCCGGCCGCACATGCAGGTGATACGTATTGGAAAGTTCCACCAGTGTCCCGATCTGTTCCAGATCTTCCGTGGAAACAGCTCCCTTGATGGCCGCCGCCGTACCCACGTTCATAAATACGGGCGTCTGAATGACGCCGTGCACCGTATGCAGTTCGCCCCGTCTGGCGCGTCCTTCCTGCGCAAGCAGACGAAAATGTAATGTCTCCATATGATTTACAGACTGTCTATGAATTCTTCCAGACAGATTCCTTTCTCTTTCATCACAGCGGCCGCCTCTTTTCCCACATACCGGAAATGCCATGGCTCATATTCAATGCTGGTTATGTACTCTTTCCCCTTGGGATAACGCAGTGTAAACCCATACTCATGACTGTGTTCCTGAAGCCATCGCCCCGCCTCCGTCTCTCCAAATCCCTCATTCAGCGAGTAGTACGTATTGCAGACAATATCGAGAGCCAGGCCAATCTGATGTTCGCTCGCCCCCGGTACCGTCACCGCCTGAGAAGAATATTTGTAAGCGTCAATATAACTCATGCCCTTTTCCATATACGCTTCCACTTTCCGGTCAAACAGCACCTTCTGCCGGTTTAAATCCCGGTACGGCGAACAGATTACCAGATAGATACCGTCGTCTTTCGCAGCCTGCAGCATAGCCAGCAGATCGTCGATAATCCGTGCGTCGCATTTCATACTGCCCTTGATCGTCCCCAGTTCAAATGTATAATCCTCCGGGATCGGATGCTGCTTATTGATCAGCAAAAGACGCCAGTCATCTTTGTCAAATACCACGTCTTCCGTATCCGTCTGTTCGGTTTCCCGGATCTCTTCCGCAGCCGTACCGCTGTCTTCCAAAATCTCATCCAACGTGTATTTGTCTATGTTTTCCATATTTTCCAGCTCCGTATCCTCGTAGCCGTCCAGCACATCCGCATCGTCAAGCAGCTCCACCTCCGCCGTCTGCGCTGTCATGGCGACCGCCGCCTGCCCGGTCGTTTCCGGATACCGGTTTTTGTCATATTCCACATCCGACATCATATACGACAGGTCCCTGTCCTGAAAAACCGGAAATGAAAAGCTGCTGCTCAATATAAAAAACAGGAATGCGGCAAGCAGACAGGTGTATTTTTTCCCATGCGCCGCCACATACGCAAAAATGCCGTTATAAACTGCGGCGACAGCCCCAAACGACCATTTCCACAGGCAAAACCGCTTTCGCTTTTTCCGTTTCTCTTTCGTATTTCCCTTCATGATCTTTCCTCATAATCCGTAACCTTTACCGGATTATCTTAACACAAAACACCGGGCCTGCTCAATCCCTTTTTCAAAAATATGACAGGACAGCCGTTTATCGGAACTGATCTGCCCCATAAAATTCCGTAATCCGGTCCAGACGCGCATGCATGTTTTCAAACAGCAGATCGACGATCGTCAGCGCCGCCATCGCTTCCACTACCACCACTGCCCGCGGAACGATCACGGGATCATGCCGTCCCCGGATCTCCAGCGCAATATTCTCCCCCGCCTGATTGACCGTCTCCTGCCTGCGGAAAATGGAAGGGGTCGGCTTGATATGCGCGCGCAGCAAAATCGTCGCGCCGTCGCTCATACCGCCGAGAATACCGCCCGCGTGGTTTGTCTTTTTTTCGATTTTCCCCTCATGACTGACAAAGGCATCGTTGTTTTCGGAACCTTTGGCCTGCGCCGCCCGGAAACCGTCGCCGATCTCCACCGCCTTCACCGCGCCGATCGAAAATACGGCTTTTCCCAGATTGGCGTCCAGTTTGTCAAAAACCGTCTCTCCGATACCGACGGGCATACCGCTGA
>CATLGN010000252.1 GCA_949935685.1 uncultured Lachnospiraceae bacterium
GTCGAGGGGATCACGCTGAAGAAATATATTGAGAAAAAATCGAGGCTGTCGGTTAAGGAGGCTGTCAGCATTGCCATACAGGTTTCCATGGGTATCGAGGCAGCCCACAATAATTTTATCATACACCGGGATATTAAACCTCAGAATATTATTATTTCCAAGGACGGGAAGGTCAAAGTAACGGATTTCGGCATTGCCAAAGCGGCTACAAGCAATACGATTACTTCCAATGTGATGGGATCCGTTCACTATACGTCGCCGGAACAGGCCAGAGGCGGCTACAGTGATGCCAAAAGCGATATTTATTCTCTGGGCGTCACCCTGTTTGAAATGCTGACCGGACGGGTTCCTTTTAACGGGGAAACGACGGTTGCGATTGCCATCAAACACATACAGGATCCGATGCCGTCTCCGCGGGATTTTGTGCCGGAGATTCCGATCAGTGTGGAGCAGATTGTCTATAAATGTACGCAGAAAAGCCCGGACAGGCGGTATCAGAAAATGTCGGAAGTGATCGAGGATCTGAAGCATTCCCTGATCAGCCCGGATGAAGATTTTGTGGTGATTGACGACGGGGAAACGTCGGGCCGGACGCGGGTCATTACGAATACGGAGGGAACAAAACCGAAGAAAAAGGCGCCGAAGCGCGACAGCGAGGAGGAGCATTTGCGTCTGAACAACTCGGAAAAGCCCCGGCCGAAGAAAAGCGCTTCTTCGAAACGGGAGCCTGTGTGGGAAGAAGAGGAAGAAGACTTCGACCCGAAGATGGAACGGGTGACGACGATTCTCGCCGTGATCGCGGCCGTGTTGATCGGCTGTATTATTCTTTTTATCGCGGGGAAAACGCTCGGCATCGTGGATTTGGATGAAATCAAGTCCCGTTTTGGCGCGGAGAAAAGTGAAGAGGTGGAGATGCCGGATGTGGCGGAGATGTCTCTGACTCGTGCCAAAAGCATGTTGAGCGATCTGGGACTGGATTATGAAGTTTCCTATGAGGAGTCTTCCGAATATGAGCAGGATATTGTAATCGGGAGCAATATCAAGGCCGGCAGAAAGGTCGCTGCCGGTACGGTCGTCAAGCTGACGGTCAGCGCGGGCGCGGAAGGCGTCAGTGTGCAGGATGTGAAGGGAAAGTCTGTGGCGGAGGCGACGGCGCTCCTGGAAAAGGAAGGCTTTCAGGTCGCCAAAACAGAGGTTGCAAGCGACACGGTTGACAAGGGTAATGTGGTCGGGCAGTCTCCTGACGCGGGGACTAAGGTGCCACGCGGAACAACGGTAACGCTGCAGATCAGCAGCGGGCCGGACGCAAGCAAGGTCAGTGTGCCCAGCGTGATGGGGATGTCAGAGATGGATGCGACTGTGACGCTGACGGAATTGGGGCTGAACGTGGGCAGCGTGGAAGAAGTCAATTATGAGGACCCGGCGTTTACGGGGCTCGTATGCTATCAGAGTTATTCGGTGGGAGATTATGTGGATCCGGGCACGGCGGTGGATATTAAGATCAGCAAGGGGCCGGTCGATCTGACATACGGTTTTAATGCAAATGTGGACAGTCCGATACTGGAGGATCCGGCGTTTATTTCCGGTACGCCCGTCACGGTTATTCTGGTGACGGCGGAGGGGCAGGAGTTGACGCGGACGAGTACGGCTGTTTTCCCGGTGACGATGAATATATCCGGTATTAAGGGAAGCGGTACGGGCAAGATCGTATTCCAGTATACGGCGGTAACGCCGCCTTCGACGACGACAAATCCCGAGACGGGAGAAACGGTGACAATACCGGGTGCGGAGGAGCCGCGGACGGTGGAGCGCCCGGTGGCGTTTACACCGGAGTCATAAGCGTGCAGTATCGGACGGAAAGGATTTTATGAGGGGAAAAATAATCAGGGGGATTGCGGGATTTTACTATGTCCAGACCGGTACGGGGGACGTTTACACCTGTAAGGCAAAGGGGATATTCCGCAAACAGCAGGTGAAACCGCTGGTAGGCGATGATGTGGAATTTTCTGTTCTTGACTCAGCGGCCAGAGAGGGCAATGTGGATGACATACTGCCCAGAAAAAATGCGCTGCTGCGGCCGACGGTGGCCAATGTCGATCAGGCGCTGGTGATTTTTGCCGTATGCAGGCCCGCGCCGAACTTTAATCTGCTGGACCGTTTTCTGGTGACGATGGAATGCCGGAATCTTCCCTGCATCATCTGTTTTAACAAAACGGATATGATTTCGGAAGCAGAGCAGGCGGCGTTTCGGGAATCATATGCCGGATGCGGATACGCATTGGTGCTGACAAGCGCCAGAGACGGCAGGGGGACGGAAGAGCTGCGGGCATTGCTGCGCGGCAGGACGACTGCAGTAGCCGGTCCGAGCGGTGTGGGAAAGTCTTCTCTGATCAATCTGCTGCAGCCGGATATTCGGATGGAAACCGGCGCTGTCAGCAAGAAAATAGCCAGGGGCAGACACACGACCCGTCACAGCGAATTGATTCGCATGGAAGAGGACACGTATATTATGGATACGCCGGGTTTCAGTTCGCTCGGGATCTTTGACCTGAAAAAAGAAAACCTGCGGCACTGCTACCCGGAGTTCGCGCCGTATGAGGGCAGGTGCCGGTTTCAGGGCTGTGTCCATATCCATGAACCGGACTGCGCGGTAAAAGAAGCGCTGGCAGAGGGAAAGATCGGGAAGGTGAGGTATGAAAACTATTGCCTGCTGTATGAAGAACTGAAGGGGCAGGAGCGGCGGTGATGTTTGTGGAAAATGGTGGCTGTCAGGAAATGGACAGCCTCCTTCGTTTTTTAATGTAGAAACAAAAGTTATAGATCGTTATAGGATTATTTTTGCGTATGGAAGATATATAGGCAGCGTGAATGCGGAAACCAAAAGTTGAAATGAGAGGCTTGTTGTGGTAATATAATATACCGTGTCAGATTCTTTTATTCTATATAGGAGTTGATGAAAATAAAGGAGATGTGAGAAAGTATGAAACTGGGAATTGTAGGTCTGCCAAATGTGGGAAAGAGTACCCTTTTTAATTCGCTGACAAAAGCGGGAGCGGAATCGGCCAATTATCCGTTCTGCACCATAGACCCGAATATCGGAATTGTGGCGGTTCCTGATGAGCGGTTGAAACTGTTGGGGGAGCTGTATCATTCGAAAAAGGTAACGCCGGCGGTTATTGAGTTTGTCGATATTGCGGGTCTGGTAAAGGGCGCGTCCAAAGGAGAGGGGCTCGGCAATCAGTTTCTGAGCAATATCCGG
>CATLGN010000253.1 GCA_949935685.1 uncultured Lachnospiraceae bacterium
GGATCTTTTATCCGCAAAAAATATGGGAATTCATCCATAAGCTGGAGGCATCCGACGTCTCGCTCTATAACTCGGTGCTCTGGGATTTTTATATGTTTCAGCTCTGGTATCAGACCTATATGGAGGATTTATGGTAAATCTCGCAGTCGGCTGCGAGCGCATTTTTCTGTCCTGCTGTTTTCAGTATTCGCTGTGTGATAATAGCACACAGCATCATGGCGAGCGGAATGGCATGTACCATGTATCGCTGCAGGGTGGCGGAATGAAGAGAAATAACAGAGGTTATGTAAATGGCAAGGATGCATCCCGGTATGCCAAAACTCATATAGGCCAGCAACTTTTTATGGAAAAACAGGAAAACGCCATAGCCGATTTCATACAGAGCCAATATGATTAATGCGCCGAAATTCAGAGGCAGCATCAATACACGCAGGATCTCAAATATCTTGCCGGATAAAACGCCAACCTCGCATTCCATATGAATGTTGAGAATGGGAGCGTCTGCCCATTCCCAGGCCGTATCGGCGCAATATTGAAGATACTGTTTCGCATACTGTTTTCTGCAGTCGTTCAGGTAATCGGCAATCACCGGAAATCCAAATTGGTTGCATATATCGCACGCTTCGGCGAGCGTAGCTTTTCCGTCGTCGTATGTGTGCTCCGCTGCGGCCGTGATTTCCGGCCAGGCATCGTTGCGGTACATGTTGCCGGAAAGCATAATTGCCATTTGATTGTAGAAGGAGATATTGCAAAGCATAAATTGTCCGGTCAGTTTTTTATTATGTTGACAATAGCCTGCCAGTACCGCCATGCACAGAAGGAAGGAAAGAGCGCCGCAGAAAAATCCTTTGCGGTTCTTTTCCCGTAGCCCGTAAATGATCAGAAAAACAATCAAAATCGGGATGAGGAACAGAAAAGAGGGCTTAGTCAGGATAGAGAGCAGCATAAACCAGGGAAGGGAAATAAGGTATACTTTCTTATGCGTTGTAAGAATCCGTATGATAAACCAGGTTATGATGCACATGAATGAGACAGAGGCAGATTCTGGTCCGATCGCTTCACAATAGCCATAGATGCTGACAATGACACTGTAACAATAACTGAAAAGGATAGAAAGTCGTTGATTTCCAGTTATCTTTTCTAATACGTGGTAGAAAGCGGCTATACTGATAATAGATAATAGAATCTGCAGTATAATAATATAAGAATAAGCGGTGAACCAGGTGGGCGAGCCTGTTATTTTTTTGACGAACAGGTGGAACAACTGACATACCGGCATCCTGTGAAACCAGCTCAGATCCGATATGGAGTCTATCAGGTAGTCGGTGGAATCGCCTGTCAGGACATAAGGCGGTTTGGCATAAAAAACGAGTCTGTAAACGGCGGATGCAAACAAAGTGACACACAGATAAGGTGAGGCTGCGGAACGGAGCTGCGCATTAGCGCATAGGTGTGGCGGAATTTGCAGCTTTTTCGGGATAATGCAGCAGAGCAGAAGATTGACGGCAAAAAGAATGCTGCTGAAAAGAGCTACAGGAAAAACTGCGAGCCGGTATGTATGGCGCAACTCCAGATTGCTGAACTGGTTCAGATAATAAATATCCTGTTTTATCAAAACACCGTTTTGAAGCGTGGATATGAGAAAAGCCTCATCGGTTATGACAGCGTCTTCTGTTTCCAGCCGATAGGACAGCGTGAAGGATAAAAGCTCTGTTGAAGACAGGGAAAAGGAAATGTTTCCCGTTCGTGAGCGGGAGGGGGGGTGATGGAAACGGGCTTCGCAGTCAGATATTCAAACCGGTCTTTCTCCGCATTATAGAGAAAATCTGTACTGTCTGCATGGCTAATGATTTTGGGATTGCCCGCAATCCTTCCAATCAGAGCCTTTGCGACCGCGTTTTTGGAAGAAACGGAAGAGGGGATATAGTCAACCCGGATCACAGTCGGTTTTCCGATTATGGTAGCAGCCAGTAACGGAACCAAAAGTACAGTCAGAAAAAATGCCGTGACAACAGCCTGATGGGAAATGCGAAACTCTGTTCTCATTTGGTGTCCTCCTTTTCGGCGTTAAGTTAAACTTGAAAATCCAAAATACTGTGCTATACTGACTCTATAGTTTACAGTATTTAGATGAGAAATGCAATACATACGCCGGAACTATGTTTGGGCGAATATATGATGATAAGGAGAATCATGTGAAAGCACTCTATGTCGCACCTCGTTACCATATCAATCAGGTTCCCATTATGCGGGGCTGGCTGCAAAACGGTCATCAGGTCATGTTTATCAGCCAGCTGGCGACGCCGTCCGAGGATTACAGGGATTTAAAGCCGGTCATTCTGGGATATTCCCGTATATTTCATTTTTTCTTTTCCATTGCCAATACAATCAAACACCGAACGCATCCGGACGCGCTGTTCGCGGTCAGCAGCAAACGGGGATTTCCGCCGTATTTTCGGTTACGGAAGCTGATCCGGGACTTTGCGCCGGACGTTGCGATATTGCGGGAGCGTTCGCTTTACAATATGATTGCGTACCATATTTGTAAAAGGTATCATATTCCGTGTATTTTGTACAATCAGAGCCCCTACTGGAATCAAATTCCGAAAAACAAGGGATGGCTGTGGAAGGTGGTGCGTCGTCTGTCACCGAAGTATCGTATCACGCCGGTGCTCGGCTCGCCGGGCAAAGGGAAATATGAAGAACCGAATTCCCGCTATGTGCCCTTCGTTATGGAACCCGCCGTTTCCCCGGATGAGAAAACGTATTGTAAGGACGGCACGGTATGGCTTTTGTGCGTGGGACGGTATATGGAATGCAAGAAACAGCTCGTGCAGCTGGAAGTTTTAAAACGGCTGATACCGAAGTATCCGGTACATCTTACCTTTGTGGGTGAGGTGGTAAGCAGTGATCAAAAAACGTATTTCAAACAGGTAATCGATTATGTGGAGCGGAACAATCTGCAGAACGATGTGACGATTCTTACCAATCTGCCGCATGAAAAGGTGTATGACGAATACCGGAAAGCCGATCTGTTCCTTTTGCCCAGTGCAGAAGTGACAAGTGTGTCGCAGTTGGAAGCCATGTCCTGCGCCCTGCCAGTGATCTGCAGCAATCTGGATGGGAAGGCGAGCTATATCCGGGAGGGCGTCAACGGGCTGCTCGTAGAGCCGGGAAATGCGGATGATCTGCAGGAGAAGATCGAGTATTTCCTCAATCACAGAGAAAAAATAGAAGAGATGGGAAGGACAAACTAT
>CATLGN010000254.1 GCA_949935685.1 uncultured Lachnospiraceae bacterium
CTATATCGCTCTGCTTTTGATTGTCCAGATAATAGCGGCGGGCTGCATAGGCCAGCCGCCGCTGCTTTTCATATGTCATCTCCATGCGCCCCTCTCCGCCGCGCCCCGCACTCCGGCATATCAATTCCCATTTTCGCCTCCAAACAGACGCACAAACGGCCCGATACCGTTCTCCGTGCGCGAGCGGTCCAGTACGGCAAACATAATGTCCGCGAACACCCCGGCAAACGCGCCGTCCAGCCATTCCTTCCACCATGCGGCGACCCGGGACGGGTCGTTGCGGAACACGCCGCAGCCATAGGCTCCCAGAATCAGATGCCGGCAGCCCTGCCGGGCAAATATAGCGAGCGCAATGCCCATCCGGCGCCTCATCACCCGCTCCGCTTCCTCCCGGTCTTCGCCCTTTCGCAATACCTGGCCCATATTGACGGCGGGCAGCGTAAGCACGGATGCCGTCACCGGTTCCCGCAGCAGCGCCGACCTCCCGTCCCGGAAAAACACCACGTCCGGGGAATAAATCGCGTGGTCCGTATACATCATCGTGCCGCAGGCGCGGTTCTTTTCATAATATTCCCTGTGGATGAGCTGCGTTTCATATAAACTGCCGGAGACGGCCAGACTTTCCTCCTGCGCCATGGCGCCGTTCAGAAAACCGCCGCCCGGGTTTTTCGCACTGGCAAAATTCAGCACACCCGTCTGCTTTCCCTGCGCCGCCGATTCCAAAACGGCGTCCACAACACCGCAGTTAGCCACCGTATACGTCGTTTTTTTCGCCGCTCCTGACGCCGTGTCGGAAATGCCGCCCCGCTCATACGAATCCAGCAGCGCGCCGCCCTGCTCCGGCGTCAGCAAAAAGCTGCCCGCTCTCGCATGTTCCTGCCGTTCTCCGATGTCCACCCGCGCGCCTGCCGCTTCATAATATCCCCGCTCCAGTATCGCCAGCGTTTCCGCCGCCGTCGCCTTTCTGTCCATACATATTTCCTCCCGTCACTCCCGCTTCTTTGTATCCTCATAAAACATCCGGCGCAGCGCACAGATATTGCGCGGAATCTCCTCCCGGTTTTCCGCATCGTGCAGTTTTCTCACCCACGCATAGTAGGTATTGGCCAGCGGCGTCGTCAGTATGGATGTCCGCCGGATATAGCCGCTTCGGATAGCCTCCTGCGACACGCCCCGCATCGTCTTCCAAAACTGATAATACCGCAACTTCAGTTTTGTCATAAAACCCGCGCTGTCCTCCACGACAAACCCCTCGATCTTACGGCCCTGATATTCATAGTCTTCCGCCAGCACCTCATAATACCAGTCGAAAAATTCCGGCCAGCTCCCGATCTCATACGCCTTTTCCTTCGGACACAGCCCGAAAAGCCCCGCCGTATGGCACATTTCATCATACGGATACCGCGCAAAGTCCAGCCGGTTACAGACAATATCCAGCAGAAAAAGCCGGTTTTCCGGGTATTCGATCACATGCGGGTCGTGCTCCATATCGACACACTCAAACACAAAAGAGACATCGTTCTCCCGGATATACGCCTTCATCCGCTCCCGGTCTTCCGCCGAAACCGTGCACTCGAGCATATCCCGCAGCCATCCGGCAAACGGCCCTTCCGTCGTGGACTTGCTGGCAATCAGCAGATCGTCGGCATATTCGTCATAGCTCACAATTCCCAGAAAACCGTTTTCCTTGACATAGGCCGTTACGGGGAACTGCAGTCTGTGCTGCAGCATGTCAAACCGGGTGTCCGCGCGCTCGTTAATATTAAAAAACTTATGATAGGCTCTTGCCGCAACTTTATTTTTCGCCGTATCGATGTACAGTCCTCTGGCTTTGACCGTCTGTTCGTCCCACACCCGGTCATAAAAAGCCTTATCGGAATAATTAAACGACGAAATATTCCCGAATTTCTTCTCCCGCACATACGAATTCACCCGCAGCGCCGCCACCGTCTCTTCGACGGAATATTCCACCTCCTGCGCCTGCACAGGAATCTCCGGCGCCCGAAAGACATCATTTTTTACCGTCACGGTGTGAATGCCCTCCGCATCCACCTGCACACACCGCAGGCAACCGCCGAATTCCACCTGCCCTTCCAGATTGAACACCCGGTCGTTTACCTGTATGGGAAGGTGTTTTGTATTCCGGTGCCCGTGAATTTGATAATAATTGTCCGGCGTCGTGTCGAAAAAGGCGTCCGCCACCTTTTCGAAATCATCATAGTTTCCCACGCCCTTAATCATCTGCTCCGTCGTGACAAAGGAGAGATTCTCCGGCACCGTGCTCAGCCCCGCATGCGTGACAAGAAAGACATTTTCGCCATATTGATAATAGGCGCACTGGCCAAACTTACGATAAAGCTGCCGCACATCCTTTTTGCTGATCCGCGCCGCCTCCAGAACCCCTCTGGTCACAGTCTCAAATTCCATCGAACGGCCCACGCTGTCATTGGCCCACAGCCACAGCCATTTTTCGTGATTGCCCTCCAGCATCAGCACATTTTTCCGGTTCATAATCGAGAGCAGGAAATTCACAACTTCCGCGTTCTCCACACCTCTGTCGATATAATCGCCGACAAAAATATACATCTCGTCATCCCGGATGCCGCCGTTGTCGGACAGATATTGCTGCAGCGCCGTATAACAGCCGTGAATGTCCCCAATATGGTGCACTCTTTTATAATGTGACATATCAAACCGCTGCAGCCAGATCGTATCCAGCTCATCCGGCCGGATCACCTTGATGCCAGACGGGATCTTCTGCGTGGCAAAGCGGGCGTACATCCGGTCGATCACTGCCTCCGGCACCTGCCGCAGCGCATCCCGTCCCGCGTTCCTGCGCTTTACCTCTTCGATCGGAATATCGGTAAAGTCCACACAGTAAATCCGATACCGGTATGTCGCGCACAGTTCCCGGTAGCGATTCATCTCCGACGTCTTTGAATTGGTGGCGTCGATCACCGTAAAATCGCCCCGCTGCATTCGGATCTCCAGAATGGAAAATAAAATTTTCCAGACCGCCTTATCGTTGCTCTGGCTGATTCCCTCCGTACCGTCCACCTGCAGCACCGGCCCCTGACAGAGCAGCCGGATGTCATCCGCCGACAGCGCATACGGCTTTAACCCGTTTTCCGCAATCCATGTCGTCTTTCCGCAGCCGGCGCAGCCCCGCAGTAAAAGCAAAATTCTCATATTGATACTCCCCCCTGATCTCTGAAACCAATCTTTTCCTGCCCTGCCCACAGTATATACCATT
>CATLGN010000255.1 GCA_949935685.1 uncultured Lachnospiraceae bacterium
TCGACGCCGTCACAAGCTTCCGAAACAGCGGCGCCGCCTGATTTGCCGCGTCCTGTACCTCCTCATGCGTCAGCGGCACCGGAGATAACCCTGCTGCCGGATTGCACACACAGGAAATGCCGCAGATCCGCATCCCCGCATGGTTCGCCGCGATCGCCTCCACCGCCGTGCTCATGCCGACCGCGTCGGCCCCCATCAGATGCAGCATACGCACTTCCGCCGGAGACTCATAAGCCGGCCCGGTGAGCTGCAAATATACGCCTTCCCGCAGTGCGATTCCCTCGTTCTGCGCACATCCCCGGATAATCTCCTGCAGGCGCTTGTCATAGATTTCCGACATATCGGGAAACCGCACGCCCAAACGCTCCACATTGGGCCCGATCAGCGGATTGGGAACAAAACATGCGATCTGGTCACGGATCAGCATCAGATCCCCCGCGCCAAACGCCGGATTCACACCGCCCGAGGCATTCGTCAGAAACAGAATCTCCGCTCCCATCAGGCGCATCAGACGCACCGGCAGCACCACATCGCTGATCGGATAGCCCTCATAATAGTGTACCCGCCCTTTCATACACACAACCGGCACCTCACCCACATATCCGAAAATAAACTTCCCGTCATGGCCCGGTACCGTGGATACCGGAAACTCTGCAATTTCCCCATAGGAAAGCTCCGCCTCCACCCGAAGCGTCTCCGCATAATCGCCCAGCCCCGAGCCGAGCACAAGCGCAACCTTCGGCCGAAAATCGATTTTCTTTTTTACGCTCTCATAACAGCGTGTCAGTTTTTCATATACTTCATTCATCTGTCCGCTTCCTTTCCATCACTGAAACTTTTATCCGGGTCGGCCGCCAACCGCCTCCCCTCTGCCATGACAGGCCTTACTATTATGATTCATTATACGCAAATTGCCTGTTATCGTCAACATGGCAGGAAAACCGCCACACGACAAACGCATCTTGTGTAACGCTTACAGACATGGTATAATCGGAGTTTATAGGAGGATGAAGAATGCTTGAACCCGGTATGTATGAATATGGATTAAAAACAGGTGGTCTACCGGAACAGGATATCATTAAAATTTTCAAAAAGGCAAACAGCAAAATCGCCAAAGAAATTCACGATTCCCGCATTCCGAAAGGACTGAACATGATAAAATCAACCGGTCCATTTGGACGCTCAACACCAGATGCGGAGCCACCAGAGTATGACCATATCTATCGGTTCAGACACAGGGTCAGCAATCTCTATTTAGAACTGTACCCTAATCGGGAGAAGAATGGGCGTATTAAGTTTTCAGATGAGGAAATTATCTGGAATTTGTATGTTACCATTATGAGTGATTATCCCCCAAAATTATCTGAAGACGATCCTGTTCAAGAGTTTGGCGGCAGAGTCATGCAGGAATTATTTCAAACACTTCCTGGCGAAAAGGTGCTTATTAAGAAGTATACCCCCGGTGAAAACAGACTTTAATAAGACTGCACCTTCCAGTTTACAGGGCGGTCATTGAACGACGATGGCGGCCCGTATAGTTATTTTGACGGAAAATCAAAAAATTGAACCTCTGTCAACACGAAAGGTAAAAGGGGTGGATACCGGCCGGTTCCCTTTTATCGTTTGATTAAAAATTCACTCCCCCAAAAACGCGGAACACGTCTCCTGCCGCCCGCCCTCAACGTGCAGCACCAGAGCCGTTGAAATGCGGTTCATTGGAAAAGGATTTACTCCCGTTTCCGCAAGCGCCTTGTCCCACGCCCGCATCACCTTATCGGAACTCTCCGGCCTGAAAGCGTCCGTCTCTTTGGATATTTTCCTGCTGCGCGCGGCCTTGTTCATCGTATTGGCAAAACTGCGCTCTGCCGCCGCTTCCGCCAGATTCATCGGATAAGCCGCCGCTTCCATTTCATTCACGCTCATTTTTCCAGTCTCCATTCTTTTAAGTTCAGGCTCAACTGACTTATCTATCGGAAAAAGAAAGAAAATTTATAACGTTTGTTTCGCGAATGGTTCATCCGGCGGTATGAATCGCCGGTTTTTCGTTATTCCGGTTTAAGCCGCGGCGCAGAGCCGGCCGCTAAATCTAATTGCCTTCCGCTGTCGCCTGCCAGTCAATCCATTGCGGTTCCTCTCCTTCGTAAGCCGCAATATCAGCCCCGTTATCTTCCGTAAAACGTCTGTCTCTCACAGGCTGTCCGTCGGCGGTATAGGTATAACATGTCATTTCAAAACCGTCATAATCCTGAATCTTCCAGACGAGACCATAATCATATACCCCGAACGAGATATTGGGGGTATGCGTTTCAAATACGTCAAAGCAAATAAGTTCGTTATCATATATTCCCAAAATGTACATCAGCTCGCTTGTTCCGGAGCTTATTTTGAAAATGAGTTCCGGATTGTCATCGCTGTTTACATCCACATAAGCATACGCTTTCTTTGCGTCTTCAAATTCGGACGCATCGTTTTTATCATCCATAACGGTCAGATTCATGCCCTCCACGTATGGGTTTATTACGCTGGTTTCATTTTTCAGAAAAGCTTCGTACAGTAAATCTCCGTCGCCTGTCAGTTCCTCTGTCTGCGTCTGCGGATTTTGTATCATTTCCTGTTCGTCCAGCGGGATTTGCGTCGATTCCTGTTCGTCCTGTGGGATTTGATCCTGCGGGTCTTTTGCGCTCTCCCTGGAGGCATGGTATAAAAACTGAGCCTCATCGGCCGATTCCCCATAATACACATCTATGCCATCCGTATTATATTCCAGTATATACCAGCTAAAGACCGCTGTGCCGTCAGATGAAACCTGTTCCGGATACTTCATGTATAGTTTGCCGTCTTCTATCGTTTCTATTGCTGATCTTCTATCTCGAATAACTTCTGCCTAAGTTGCCTTGTTGTCATATCCAATTCCTCCTCTGATTTCCGTTGTTTTATCGTACTCGTACTCTAGCACTGCCTCCTGCATTGTCAATGATTTTACGGAAAGTTTTTTCGGAAAATTTCAAAAAATTACCCGGCAGGTAATCTCTACCTGCCGGGCTTCTTTTATCGCCACTTCACAAATGTAACATTTTGTGTCAAATAATAAACATCGCATCCCCGAAGCTGAAAAACCGATACCGTTCCCGCACCGCCTCCGCATAGGCCGCCAGCACATGTTCGCGTCCGGCCAGCGCAGACACAAGCATCAGCAGCGTGGACTGGGGCAGATGAAAGTTGGTAATCAGGCCGTCCAACACCTGAAAGC
>CATLGN010000256.1 GCA_949935685.1 uncultured Lachnospiraceae bacterium
GGTGCTGACGCAGAGTTTGTTTTTTGGCGTTATTCTCTTTTCGCTGGGCGGTTTTTCCACGCTCTCAGACCAGCCCTATCATACGATGCGCATGCGGCTTCAGGATAAAAACAATGTGATTTCCGGCACCATGAATCATATTTATCTGGAGGGTATGCGATTGAAACGCCAGCTCCAGCGGAATGTTCCCATATCGGACATTCATACGCAGTTGATTGATACACTGAACAGGACGGATTATCTGTCGGCTGTTGTGTTTCTGGATATGTATAACAAAGAGGGCGTATATTTTATTGATTCAGAGCCGCAGGAGTATTCGGCGAATGCGTCTGATATTAACTGTCTGATCGGAAATTCACGGGCGGAAGCAGGCGGCGCCATGTCTAACCGCTGGAAGAAAAATTTTGACAGCGGCGAGTACGATAAAGTAAAAGCGTTTGCCGCTCTGCAGACCGGGGTGGACAGGTGGCTTTATGACAGCGGGAAAAATGCTTTTTACTATATGGTGTATGCGGAAAACCGCAATCATATGGTTTTTCTGCAGGTCAGGGAGGAAGATCTGCACCGGCTTCTGGAAGCGGAGGACAGCGGCGCCGACAGTATGTGGTTTTGGCTCGGAGGCAGCCAGGGGGAGTTCTATACGGGAGAAAAAGCCGAGGCGCGTGGCCGGGTTACGGTGACAGACAGCGGGCAGGGCGGAATGGAAGCGATTGCCTGGGCGGAGGGATCGCAGGAATATATCGGTTACAGAGAACGCAGTAGGATGTATGGGATGTTTCAGGAAGGGGACGGACTCTATGTCGGTGTGATGAGCCGAAAGGATGTGGCCGAAGCGCCGGTGCGGGAGCTGCTGATTAAGATTGTTATCGCCTATCTCTTTTCGATTGCCGTATGCTTTGTGGCCTGCTGGCGTTCGACCGACCTGATTTTAAAGCCGCTGAAAAATCTGCTGGAAGATATTCGGAATCAAAAGGGCAGAATGATCCGCTTCCAGGAGAGCCGGGCGGTGGAAATCAACAGTATCTGTCAGGCATTGCATGACATGACAAAACGGCTGGAAGAGAGCTATCTGCGGTATCATTTTGCCATGGAAGAAGTGGAGCGGAATCTGGGGAGCTTTTCCTATCACCGGGATACGGGGATGACGCATATCACGCATTCTCTGCAGACAATACTCTGCCTTCCCGCATCCTGCATTACGGAAAAAGAGGAGATTTCAGAAGCGGTATGGGATACGGTGCGGAGCAGGCTGACGGCCTTTCCGGAACTGGGCGCATATGTGTTTGTGGATGAAGATGGCGAGACGCACTGCGTTTCCTTTAAGACAAGACAGGAAGAAAGAGGCATTTTCGGCGTTGTTATCGACAAGACGGCCGAATATAAAAAGATCAGTCAGCTTCGGTTTGCGTCGGAACATGATTTTCTGACAAAGCTGCACAATGCCTCCTACTTAAAAGCGCGCGGCGGGGAACTGTTGCAAAAGCATCAGGGCAGGTGCAACGCCATGGTATTCTGTGATCTGGATAACCTGAAATATGTCAACGACCACTATGGGCACGAGATGGGAGACACTTATATCAGGACAATGGCTGCCCGCATGCAGGATTGTGTGGAGCGGCTGCGCGGCACGGCGGGTGTGGATGCGATTGCGGCCAGGATTTCCGGGGATGAGTTTGCCATGTTTCTGTCCGGATTTGCCACAAAAGAGGCGGTACAGGAGGCCGTGACCGGCCTGTATCGGGACGAACGCACGATTTGCCTGACGGACGGCACCGTGGTTGCGGTCCGGGCTTCCATCGGTTTCGCCTATGAAGGGGAAGATGCGGATACGATAGAAAAGCTGCTCAAGTGTGCGGATGCGGCCATGTATTTTATAAAGAAAAGCTGTAAAAACAGTGTCGCCGTTTATGTGGGGGAAGGACAGGCTAAGCAAATCGATTTGCAGTAGGAGGAGAAGATGGTAAAAAAGCCGCAGATTCCCGTTCAGTTTCGCTATTATGATATGCCGCCGAACCGGTTTGTGTTTGCGCTGCTCGGTGAAAGCTGGAGAAGAAATTACGGCGGTGACATCAGTGAGCTGCATTTCCATAATTTTCTGGAGATCGGCATCTGCCGGGAGGGCGGCGGGACATTGGTTATCGAAGGACAGAATCTGCCGTATCATGACAATATGCTTTCCGTTCTGCCGCAGAATACGCTCCATACGACCAATTCCGGCGAACAGGGTATCTGCTTTTGGGAGTATCTGTTTGTGGATGTGGAAGGGTTTTTCCGCACTTATTATCGGGATGATGTGAGGAAGGCGGAGCATATGGCGGCGAATGTTGCCAAAGCGGCCTGGCTTCTCAC
The DNA here is from genome assembly GCA_949935685.1 of uncultured Lachnospiraceae bacterium. GTDB lineage: Bacteria > Bacillota > Clostridia > Lachnospirales > Lachnospiraceae > VSOB01. The sequence continues at coordinate 2,350 of CATLGN010000256.1, forward strand.
AGGAGAGGAGGCTCTGCCGCTTTATCGTCTGGTTGAAGCGATTATGGAGGAAGAACGGGACAGAAAGCATAATTCTTCTGAAGTGACGAACGGTATTTTGTGCGCGCTTTTGCTTTTGATTGCCAGAAAAAATGTCGGCGTTTCCGACGTCCCTGCCGGCAATTACAGTAAGATGCGCCGGATTATGGATGCGCTGCGGTATCTGGAGCTGCATTATCAAAACGAAATGGCAATCGAGACGATTGCGTCGGTCTGCCATATGAGTGAGACGCATTTTCGAAGACAGTTTCGCGCGTGCATGCATATGACGCCGCTTGCGTATCTGAATTTCCTGCGTGTGGAAAAAGCGTGTGAGCTGCTGCGCCGGACGGATTATTCCGTGGAACTGATTGCAGAAAAAACAGGCTTTCAGTCACAATCTTCCTTTATCCGCAATTTCAAAGAATATGTAGGCAAGACCCCATATCAATGGAAAAAACAGATCAAAAAAGAAAATAAAATGACAGATTTTAAAATATCCGCCTATAAAGGGTGGTGATCGGGAAACGCGTACATGCGTTTCCTTTTTTTATCCTGTCGGAAACTCCGTATGAATGGTCGAAACTGCAAATTTATTTCCTGAAATTATCATATATCGTCTTTGCGCTCTTGTTATCATGGATATATCATCAAAGAAAACAAGGAGGAAAACTTATGAGAAAACGAATGATCGTCATGTTTCTGGCAACGGCTGCAGCGACGCTTTCCCTGTCGGGCTGCGGGCCTTCGCAAAAAAGCGGCGCGGGGACGGGAACAAAGGAGACTGTCGCGGAAGAAAGCGCCGGCGATGCCAATACGCTGACGGTATGGTGTTGGGATCCGGCGTTTAA
>CATLGN010000257.1 GCA_949935685.1 uncultured Lachnospiraceae bacterium
GCCGCGGCGCGGCTGTCGGCTGCTTTTAGCGGTCAAACAAGGAACCTGTCCCACTGTGTATACTGCCATCATTCTCCCTGTATGTTGCGATAAAGCGAGGTTCACGCTTTGTGCAGTGATAAAACCGCATCAGTATATCCGTCACATCTTTTTTCTTCTCGATTCCTAAATAATCCGCCAATTTCTGTTGCGCTTCCGCTAAATCAAAGTCTGTATCGCTGGCATTTTCTATATGTTCCTCAAAAATTTCTTTCGCATATGCCCCAAGGCTTTCCCTGTCATAATACGCATCTTCATCTAAGTAATCCAACCAGTAGGGACAATTTACCATGAATTCAAAGAATTCTTTTATATTATCCGCCATTCTGCCGCACTTGCCTTCGCTTCCCCAAAAACCTATAGAACCGTCTTCCAGTAAAATATATTCGCTTCCAGAGCCTGCCATGGCAAATGTTTTTCCGGAGATATTATAGGTCAGGTGTCCGCACTCATCCTGGGGCAATTTACATTCCGGAAGAATTTCTATGTCACAAGTGTCACACAGCAAGTCTGATAAATCATTATCTTCACGCAGCATTTTAATCAAATCCACGTAATGGCACCTCCGCTTCCAAGTTCCGATTGATCGGTTTGTATTGGGAAAATGATACCATACCCAATCACGAAAAGCAATCTGCACTGCCCTACGACAAACGCATGAATGAACAGGCTGTGAATATTTACAGACCGAACAGGACAGAAGCGGAAAAGCCATGATCCTGTCACGGCTTTTCCGTTTCTGTCCATCTCAGTTCATGAAACGTTCACAATCCGTTCATTCACGCGTTTGTCGCGGGGAATCGGCATATTTGTGTTGAAGCTCATTTCCCGCTATGCTATAATATAACGAATTGCGGAAACAGACGGGCAGGAGAAACAGGCCATACACGACGGGAGGTATGTATGAAGGCGTTCTTGATTTTGGAAGACGGCACGGTATTCGAGGGAATTCATATTGGCGCCGATAAGGAAATGATCAGTGAAATCGTTTTTAACACATCGATGGCGGGGTATCTGGAAGTGCTTACCGATCCTTCCTATGCGGGACAGGCAGTATGCATGACGTATCCCCTGATCGGAAACTATGGAATCTGCACGGAAGATATGGAGTCGGGACGGCCCTGGCCGGACGGATTTATCGTGCGGGAGCTTTCGGGTATTGCCAGTAATTTTCGTTCCGACAGGAGTATTCAGCAGTTTCTTGCGGAATATGACATACCGGGCATTGCGGGAATCGACACGCGGGCGCTGACCCGGCTTTTGCGGGAAAAGGGCACGATGAACGGTATGATTACAACCGATGCGTCGTATCGGTTAGAGGCGGTTCTTCCGAAATTAAAAGCCTATACAACGGGAAAGGTCGTGGAAAAAGTCACCTGCCAAGAGAAATATGAGGTCAGGGGTTCGCGTTCTCTGGACGAAAACGGCCCTGTCTCGGGCAGCGCGGTCTATACCGGGGAGAAAGAAAAGAAGCCGACGCTTGTCCGGGCGTTAGGCGGCGCCGGAAAACGGGTGGCGCTGCTCGATCTGGGCATGAAATATAATATCGCTGATTCGCTGGCAAAGCGGGGGATCGATGTCACCGTGTATCCGGCGTTTACGACGGCGCAGGAAATACTGGACGATAAGCCGGATGGCATTATGCTTTCCAACGGGCCGGGAGACCCGAAAGAATGTACGGAGATAATTCACGAGATTCACAAATTATACGAAGCGGATGTGCCCATCTTTGCGATTTGCCTGGGCCATCAGTTGATGGCGCTGGCGACCGGCGGCGACACCTATAAACTAAAATACGGGCATCGGGGCGGTAATCATCCGGTCAAAGATCTGCAGACCGGCAGGGTCTATATTTCCTCACAGAATCACGGATATGTGGTGGACATGGACAAACTTGATGCGAACATTGCCCGTCCTGCCTTTATCAATGCCAATGACGGCACCTGTGAAGGGCTGTCCTATGTGGGGAAACATATTTTTACCGTACAGTATCACCCGGAGGCGTGCCCCGGCCCGCAGGATTCGGGGTATCTGTTCGACCGTTTTATCGAGATGATGGAGGTGGGGAAGAATGCCTAAAAATCCGAATGTGAAAAAAGTGCTCGTAATCGGCTCCGGCCCGATTGTGATCGGACAGGCGGCGGAATTTGATTATGCCGGCACACAGGCCTGCCGTTCGCTGAAAGAGGAGGGTGTGGAAGTGGTGCTTGTCAATTCTAACCCGGCGACGATTATGACGGATAAGGATATAGCGGATAAGGTATATATCGAACCGCTGACGGTCAAAGTGCTGGAACAGTTGATCGAAAAGGAAAAGCCGGACAGCATTCTGCCGACGCTTGGCGGGCAGGCGGGGCTCAATCTGGGAATGGAACTGGAAGAGTCGGGCTTTCTGGCGCGGCATCATGTGACATTGCTGGGAACGACGGCGGCTACGATCAAGAAAGCGGAAGACCGGCAGGAATTTAAGGATACGATGGAAAAGATCGGGGAGCCCTGCGCGGCCTCCAAAGTAGTGGAGAGCGTGGAGGACGGGGTTTCCTTTGCCGGTCGCATCGGGTATCCGGTTGTGCTCCGTCCCGCTTATACGCTCGGCGGCAGCGGCGGCGGCATTGCGCATAATCAGATCGAACTGGAAGAAATCCTCGCAAACGGCTTGCGCCTTTCCCGTGTGGGGCAGGTGCTTGTGGAGCGCTGTATCGCGGGCTGGAAAGAGATTGAATACGAGGTGATGCGGGACAGTGCGGGCAACTGTATTACCGTCTGCAACATGGAAAACATCGATCCGGTCGGGGTACATACCGGGGACAGTATCGTAGTCGCGCCTTCCCAGACATTGGGCGATAAGGAGTACCAGATGCTGCGCAGTTCGGCGCTGAATATTATCAGTGAGCTGCAGATCACCGGCGGCTGCAACGTGCAGTTTGCCCTGCATCCGACCAGTTTCGAATACTGCGTAATCGAAGTCAACCCCCGTGTCAGCCGTTCTTCCGCGCTGGCCAGCAAGGCGACCGGCTATCCGATCGCCAAGGTGGCGGCGAAGATCGCCCTGGGCTATACACTGGATGAGATTACAAACTCCATTACGGGAAAAACATGCGCCTGTTTTGAACCGACGCTGGACTACTGCGTGGTCAAGCTGCCCAGACTGCCGTTTGACAAATTTATTACGGCC
>CATLGN010000258.1 GCA_949935685.1 uncultured Lachnospiraceae bacterium
CTGCTATAGTATATCATTTTATTCCCATTTAAGAAGTATTATTTTGAAAAATTTTATTTTTCTTAAGATTATGCGCTGAAAATTGGCTGCGGGCGGCCGTATCCTGCATCAGCCGACATTTTCTCCAACGGTACGGCAGTCGATATATTTCGCCCGGAATTCCTCATACGGACCCGGTCTGCCAAAGAAATACCCCTGAATATAATCCGTTTCGATTCCGCAGATTTTATTCAGTTCCTGACTCGTTTCAATCCCTTCAATACAAAATTTGGTATGGATACTGCGCGTCAGATCAGCCATATGATGCAGTAAATTGTATTCATAATCATTCTGCAGCGCCCGCTCGGTAAAAGAACGGTCAATTTTCAGGGTATGCGGATTCAGATGATACAGATAGCGGAAATTGGAATAGCCCGTTCCGAAATCATCGAGCGCCAGCTGTATTCCGTTGCGTTTCAGCCCTTCACAGAAATTCAGGAAATTCTCGTTTGCTTCCAGAAAGCCGCTCTCCGTCAGCTCAATCATAATGCTGCCGGGCTTCAGTCCATACTCCATCACCCCCATCAAAATCTCTTGCAGCACGTTGCTTTTCAACACCTGCACGTAAGAAAGATTGACCGAGATCCGGAAATCCGGTACGATTTCCCGGATTCTGCTACACGCTTCCATCGCCGTATGCAGCACCCATTTCCCGACCGGAATGATCAGGCCGCTCTCCTCCAACAGCGGTATAAACTCCTCCGGCGATACGAACCCCATATCGCGTGCCCGGAAACGCAGCAGCGATTCCGCACTGGAGAGACGTTTTTCCTTAATATCCACAATCGGCTGATAATATACTTCAAACCCTTCAAATTCATGATTGACCGAATGGCGCAGTATGCGAACCAACTGCCGCCTTTTCAGAAAAGCCTGATAATCGGCATCGTCATAGATATAATATTTATTCCGTCCCCCGTTTTTCGCCTCATCCATGGAGAATTCCGAAAGTTTCATCAGATTGACATAACTGTGATCGGCAATCTCGGACAGTTTTACGATTCCGGCAGACACCGTATAGACAACTTCGTAGCAGTTGGATTCGATAAATGCATTGATCTCCTGTCGGATCGCCCGGTACAGGGCGATGGCCTCCGTCTCATCCCGGCCGCAGAAATCAGCCACCAGAAACTTATCCGCCACAACGCGGTAAAGCTTCTGGTCCGGCCGGATTACCCGCTGAATGCACTGGGCAGTCCGGCGCAGCACCATATCGCCGTAATCCATGCCCATGCTCTCGTTAATCTCTTTAAAATTATCCAGCCCGAGCATCAGCAGAAAACCATTCTGACCGGCTCCGCCCCGCTCCTCCAGTTCTTTCTGCAGGCTGAACTCACCCAGAAGCCCGCTGACATTATCCGCTTTTTTTCTTCTCGCAATCTCATTGATACACCCGACCAGATACTTGGGCCGGTCCGCGTCATCCCGCAGCACCCGTCCCCTGCAGTTAATCCACACCGGATTCCCCTCCCGGTCAAGCCAGCGGTATTGCAGATTGTGATCCCCCCGCTTTCCCTCTTTGACCAGTTCCAGATCCTCGCACAACATTTCCAGATCCTCGGGATACACGAGCGATGCGAATACATCGGTCGCCTGATCAAATTCGTTGCTTTTCAGACAAAATCGCTCCAGCGCACTGGGAGAAATATAATAATGATCTTCTTCCAGATCCAGAATATACAGGTAATCATCCATGCAGGTATGCAATGTCTCGATCACCTTGCGAAATCGTTCCTGCTCCATACTTCCGTTCATTTCCACTTTACTGCTCCTTCTGCATTCTCCGGAATGCTTTCCTCAACCCTTACTTGCCAAAACTACTTTTAATGTAGCATATTATGCCAAATATTTCAACTTTGGACAATATTTTTGCAGAAATAAACAAGAGCGCAAATGGCAGGACAGACGCCGTCGGAAACAGGAAACGAGCCACGGGGTCTGTCACGATATATTACCGATAGTCATCCAGAAAATAATACGCCTCCCCATCTTTTTTATATCCCAGTACCTTGTTCAGGTTTACATTTTTTACACTGTTAAAAATATTCTGTTCGATCACTTCACTGTTGCCGCGGAGCTGACGGATCAGGGCTTTCACCTCATCCCGCCGGGAGCTTTTTTCCCCGCTCTCACAATTCTCCGTAAAACGGCAGGCACAGCGGATAAACTGCAGTCCGTTATGCGCGCACCACGCCCGGATGCTGTCTTCCCGGATCAGATACATCGGCCGGATCAACTGCATTCCCTCGAAGTTCAGGCTGTGCAGCTTGGGCATCATTGTCTCAATCTGTCCGCCGTACAGTATGCTCATCAGAATTGTCTCAATCACATCATCATAATGATGTCCCAACGCGATCTTATTGCAGCCAAGGGCTTTCGCATTGTGGTACAGATACCCCCGGCGCATTCTTGCGCACAGATAACACGGACTGCTCTGCACATCCGCGACAATATCAAAAATATCCGTCTCAAACACCGTGAGCGGAATTTCCAGCAGTTCCGCATTCCGCCGGATCAACTCCCGGTTTTCCGCCCGATACCCCGGATTCATCACCAGAAAAACCAGCTCAAAATTATTTTTTCCATGCCGTTTCAGTTCCTGAAACAGCTTGGCCATCAACATGGAGTCCTTCCCGCCCGAAATGCAGACTGCAATTTTGTCGCCGTCCTGAATCAGCTCATATTCTCTGACCGCTCTCGTAAAACGGCACCAAATGCTTTTCCGGTATGTCTTGATAATACTCCGTTCAATTTCCTTTACGCCTTCCGGCCGCATATCCGCTCCTCTATTCAATATGGAAAAATCCTACCATTTCATTCAAAGATGTCGCCTGTGCCGAAAGTTCCTGACTGGATGCGGCGCTTTCCTCCGACATGGCAGAATTGTCACTCACGACGCTGGCAATCTGATTGATACCCTGTACCACTTCTCTCAAACTCTCGGTCTGTCCCATGGAAGCCGCTGACAGATCGTTCATCTGTTCCGTCAGATTGATTACGCCTGTGACGGAAACGGAAAGCCGCTCCGCCGTGCCGCCGACCAGTTCCATCCCGTGCGCCACCGCATCCCGGGAATTCTCGATCAACTGTGTCGATTTCTGTACCGCCAATACACTCTCTCTTGCAAGATTGCCCACCT
>CATLGN010000259.1 GCA_949935685.1 uncultured Lachnospiraceae bacterium
TGCGGCGGTATGTTTCTGTATACGGATCTGATGGAACGGGAACCGTTGTATCAGGGCGGTTTTTTATGGGATTATATCGATCAGTGCATTATTACCAGGAACCGCTATGGTGAAGCGTTTGAAGCGTATGGGGGCGATTTTGACGACAGGCCGACGGATTATGATTTCAGTGGGAACGGCATTGTTTACGGCGGGGACAGGAGCCCGACGCCGAAGATGGCGGCGGTCAAATACAACTATCAGAATATCAGGATCGAGATGAAACAGGGGGAAAAGCCGGCATCCGTGCGCATTCGAAACCGAAATCTGTTTCTGCCCACCGACTGGTATGACTGCAAAATGGAAATCCGAAAAAACGGATGCTATTTTATGGAAGAGACGTTGCAGGTTTCCGTTCCGCCGATGTCCGAGCAGACCATACCGCTGACGCTTCCCGTTTTGGAAGAAGGAGCGGAATACGCGGTTGTGATTTCGTTCCATTTGAAACATGACACGTTGTGGGCAAAGCGGGGCCATGAGGTGGCATATGGAACATGTATGTTCACACAGGAAGAGATGGAATGGGTGGGAAAGCTTTTTCTGTATCAGCGGATGGCAGGCTGCGCTCCCATGCCGGCGGGCCGGCCGGAGATTATCCACGGAGCGATGAATCTGGGCGTCAGGGGGACACATTTTTCCGCGCTGTTTTCCATACTGCACGGCGGTCTGGTTTCCTATGTGTATGACGGCAGAGAGATGATCGCCTCCGTGCCCAGACCGAATTTTTTCCGGGCGCCGACGAGCAATGATGTGGGCAATCTGATGCCGCAGCGATACGCACAGTGGAAGATTGCCAGTGAATACAATACGTTTCACAGAATTCACGAAGACGTGGCGAGAGACTGGACAGAAGCGAAAAACTGTTTTGTGGAGGAAACGTCATGTTCGGTACGGATTACCTATATTTATGATATGCCTACCGTACCGGCGAGTCAGTGTGAGCTGGCGTATGAAGTTTTTGCAGACGGAACCGTGCGGACGACGCTTTCCTATGATCCGGTAAAAGAGCTGGGAGATATGCCGGAATTCGGCGTATTGCTGAGAATGCGTGCGGATTATGACAGGATGTGCTGGTATGGCATGGGGCCGGGAGAGAGTTATGTCGACAGGATGCAGGGCGTGAAACCGGGCGTTTATGAATGTCTCGTCAGAGACAATATGGCGCGTTATCTGGTACCGCAGGAATGCGGCAATAAAACAGGCGTCCGATATGCAAAGGTCACGGATGCGAAGGGGAATGGCCTGCTGTTTACCGGGGACAATATGCACTTTTCCGCGCTGCCGTATCTGCCACAGGAATTGGAAGCAGCCAGACACCCGTACGAACTGCCGCCGGTACACTATACCGTAATCCGCGCGTCTCTGGGACAGATGGGAGTGGCGGGAGACGATGCGTGGGGCGCCAGAACACTGGATGCATTTTTGTTGGATGTGTCCGGGCCGATGTCCTTTACGTTTACAATGCGGGGGATTTCGCAGGGATAGAGAAAAGAAAAAGAAGAAAAAAGACCACAGCATAAATCTGTGGTCTTTTGCCTGTATGTTCCAATATCGGAGTGACAAGATTCGAACTTGCGGCCTCCGCCTCCCTAAGACGGCGCTCTAACCAAACTGAGCCACACCCCGTAACCGCCGGATGATACATCCAACAACTCTGATATTGTAACCTTTTTAGGGGAGAAAATCAAGAGGTAACGGAAAGATTTTTCAAATTTTCAGGACGAATGGTTTCATTTGTGTTATGATTATATTATTCGGAAAGCGTTGTTATATTTTCCGGGAACCAAAGAAAAAATATAAAAGGGAGGAAGATTTATGAGATGTGTGAAATGTGGAAAGGAATATGATGGGAAGTTTTGTCCGCAGTGCGGTACTCCTGCGGGACAGACAGTGACACCGCCACCTGTTGTTGTGCAGGCAGTACCGCCTAAAAAGAAGGGGCATGGATGTCTTATATCAATTCTTATTTTTTTCATAATAATATTTGGCGGTATTGCCTTGGCGTTAAATATGGGAAAATCTGTTCAGAAATCGATTTCCGGTGTGGAAGATGATTCTGAGTATATCACATTGGAAGAGTATAATCAGATTGATACCGGAATGACCTATGATGAGGTTGTGGAAATTGTGGGGAGCGCCGGAACCGTTTCATCCGAGGTTGAAAGCGGCGGTTATAAGATTGTAATCGTAACATGGTACGGAAATGGTCTGACCGGCAGCAATGCAAATGTCACGTTTACAAACGACGCGGTAACAGCCAAGGCTCAGGTTGGATTAAAATAGATTGGCAGTAACAGAAAAATAGAATGTTTGCCCCGGTTTCTTACAAAACCGGGGCAGCAAAATATCAGGAGGAGTTTTTCTGATGGGAATCATAGCAGCCTATATGGTACCGCATCCGCCGCTGATCGTGCCGGAGATCGGCAGAGGCGAGGAAGCGGGAATTCAGGATACCGTGCATGCATACGAGGAAATCGGCCGCAGGATTGCCGCGGACAGGCCGGAGACGATCGTTTTGTTTTCCCCGCATCAGACTCTGTATACGGATTACTTTCACATATCGCCGGGAGCAAAAGCCGCGGGGGATTTTGGGCAGTTCCGTGCGCCGCAGGTGCGGATGGCGGTCTCTTATGATACGGAATTTGTGAATGCGCTGTGCGCGATGGCACGGACGGCAGATTTTCCGGCGGGGACGGCGGGGGAGCGGGAACCGCGGCTTGATCACGGAACGATGGTGCCGTTGTATTTTGTCAATCGGTACTGGCAGTCGTATCGGCTTGTGCGGGTCGGACTTTCGGGCCTGCCTTTCCGGCAGCATTATCAACTGGGACAGTATATCCGGGAGGCGGCGGAAGCGTTGGACAGAAAAGTTGTGGCGATCGCCAGCGGCGATCTGTCCCACAGGTTGAAGGAGGACGGGCCTTATGGGTACCGGGAAGAAGGCCCGGCGTATGATGCCCGTCTGATGGACGTGATGGAACGCGGGGCGTTCGGGGAGTTGTTTGCCTTTTCGGAGGACTTCTGTGATCGGGCGGGAGAGTGCGGCCATCGCTCGTTTGTGATGATGGCGGGTGTGTTGGACGGAATGGAGGTGCAGACG
>CATLGN010000260.1 GCA_949935685.1 uncultured Lachnospiraceae bacterium
AGCAGCTTTTGCATTTGTTATATACACAGTTCTCCACACCACAATCCAATTGCGCCATAACCATTCTCCTTTACTTTATTTTCATCCTGTCTTATTATTTCGCAATTTCTTCTATAATATACAAATTCCGATTCCCACCCGCCGAAAAAAACAAAAACCCCCGGGACTGCGCTCTGGCAATCCCGAAGGCCTTTTTAGGGGAGGATAAGTATTTTGTATCTTTTGTAAAAGTTTAATCAAAGGAGGGGGTCCATTTGATTAATCATAGTATGACCCTGTATTTTATTTCCTATACACATATTTTAAAAAAAATTAAAATTTGTCATCCCCTCCCCGTATGGACAGTGATGCCGTTTTGTTATATAATAATCACAGTTCAGCCATCCGGCAGATGTAAAACAAAAAATCAATCATTTGTATAAAGGGGAAAACAACATGGCATTGTTACAGCAGTGGAGAGACAAAGCGTACGACGAAAAAGCAAACAAAGGGGATCTGCAGAGATTATGGGCCGATTATTTTCGGAAAGAGAAAGATATTTATGCGCAGCTTCTGCAGACACCCGATGAAGTGGTAACGGGAACCGTCAGAGAACTGGCCGAAAAATATCAGGTCGATATTATGACGATGACCGGGTTTCTGGACGGTATCAACGATAGTTTGAAAGAAGCCAATCCAATCGAAGACATGGACGAGGACACGACTGTAAATCTGGGATTTGATCTGGAGCTTCTTTACAAAAATATGGTAGGCGCCGGCGCCGACTGGTTATACGGACTGGAAGAATGGAATGCAATCTTTGACGAGGACAAGCGTAAGGCTCTGTACAAAGAACAGAAATCATCGACAACTGTGGTTAAGGGCGCCAAAGTCTATCCCAACGACCCCTGTCCCTGCGGCAGCGGTAAAAAATACAAAAAATGCTGCGGCAAAAACGCCTGAGCAATAAAAAACCGGCATTTCCTGTCTGTGGGAATTCCGGTTTTTTATTGCCGGCACATCCGGCCTTGTTCTCAGATTTTGTTGCGCAAACACATCGTTTCTATGGAATCAGGGACAGCGCCGCCTCATCTCCCACCAGCGTCACATCGCGGTGGAACTGTAAAATGGAAGCGGGAACCTGCGGCGTTACGGGACCAAAGAACGCGTCCTTTACAATCTGTGCCTTATCTGCTCCGCTTACTACCACCAATATTTTGCCTGCCCGCATAATCGTTCCAATGCCCATCGTATAGGCCTGTTTCGGCACTTCATCCATCGAAGCAAAGAAACGCGCATTGGCATCTATCGTGCTCTGTGTCAGGTCAACACAGTGTGTTTCTTTGTCAAAGGCATCCGCCGGCTCGTTAAAGCCGATGTGTCCATTATGACCCAAGCCGAGGAGCTGCAGGTCAATGCCTCCCGACTGTCTGATAATCTCATTATAAGATGCGCATGCCTTTTCTCCGTCCGCTTCCAGACCGTCCGGGACATATGTTTTTTCCGGTCTGATGTTTACATGGCTGAAAAGATGCTCATTCATAAAATAACGATAGCTCTGGTCATTTTCCGGCGAAAGTCCTTTGTACTCATCCAGGTTAATGCTCGTAACCCCCGAAAAATCCAAATCACCCCTGTCATACCGGCGTACAAGTTCCTCGTACGTTCCGATCGGCGTAGAGCCAGTCGCAAGCCCCAGTACACAGTCAGGCTTCAGAATCACCTGGGCAGAAATGATGTTTGCCGCCATACGGCTCATGTTCTCATAATCTGTCGTTTTGATAATCCGCATATGTTATCCTCCTATTACATTACCATGTCCCTGTTACTACTGTACCATACTGGCAAAAAAGTACAAGTCTTTTTTGTAAATTATATCCAAATTGACTGCATATTAACAGAGAATAATCCATACATCATGCCTCTACGTAGGTGACTCCACCGTTTTCGAGATACTGCATATATATCTTTTCAAAAGCATTGTATTTTTCCCGTGACAAAAAAATAGCGGTCCCGTCTGTCAGAATAATGCTGTCAGCCCTGTATTCCGCCACATGTCCCAGATTGACAAGATAACTTCTGTGACAACGGTAAAAGTCCCCGCCCAGTTCTTTTCCCAGGGCATTCATTGTCCCATAGATTTCATAGGTTTCCCGGCATGTGTGAATTTCCGCTTTCCGCATCCGGCTCTCCACATAAAGTATCCGGTTTTTCGGTATGGTGACATTACGCCCTCTGCTCTTAATCAGGAACGACCCCTGTCTGCGCTTTCCCGCCGCCTTCTCCGCCGCCCTTGTAAAAACCTCCGCAAATTTTTCCTCCGAAACAGGTTTCAGCAGATAGTGAAATGCACCTACGTCAAAGGCATCAAATACATATTCTTTCAGCCCCGTTACAAAAATCAGCGTAATATCATCCCACTGTCTGCGGAGCACCGCAGCCGTCTCCAGCCCGTTCCGCCCCGCCATCTGAATGTCCAGAAAAACCATATCATAACGCTTCCCCGATGCAAGCAGCTCTTCGCCCGTCTCATAGAGCGTCACCGACGCGCCTGCATTCTGCTGTCTGATCAATCTGTCAATCCGCTCCCGAACCGCTTTCGTTTCGTCGCAGACTGCGATCTCCAATGCCATTTCCAAAGCCTCACCCCGCAGTTCGATACGGCCGCATGCCGCCGTATCGTATGATATCCAATAATGAAAGGTACCGGCCAGTTTCCGCTGTGCCTTATAGTATTATATCGGTATCATTCGCTGGATATTTTGCAGAAATGTCACAAAAAATGTCTGAAATGTTATGAAATCTTTATTTCACGCCCAAACCGGCCAATTCCCTGACGGCTGCTTCTTTTGTCGTAAACACAATCCCCTGCATACCCTCGGCTTTGGCCGCCTGTACATTGACTGGCATATCATCGAGGAAAACGCATTCCTGCGCCTGCAGTCCATATTTTTCCATCAGGCGTCTGTATATCTCCGGCTGCGGCTTTACCAGCTTTTCCTCACAGGAAAGAATGCCGCCGTCCATATACGGGATAAAATCCAGCGCATCCCGGCACTCCCTGCGCGCTTTATATGAAAAATTAGACAGGTACCAGACATACAAGCCCTTATCCTTCAGTTCCCGGAGCCAAGGAATCGCATAATCCGCCT
>CATLGN010000261.1 GCA_949935685.1 uncultured Lachnospiraceae bacterium
CTGCGATCAGGCATCGCTCCATCTCCGCATATACCGCCTGATCCGCGCACTTCAGCGTGACGTACTCTGTGCCGTTTTCATACGCCCGGGCAAACAGCGCCGCCGCCTTTTCCATATCCGCCTCGGTAAAGTACGCCCCTTCGCGGACATAATAATTCGCCTCCATGCTGTTGCAGGCAGGAATCGGCACGACGCTGCGGATGCTGTGCGTCCGCAGAAGCTGACTGTCGGGTATACACAGGTATTCGTAGTTGATCTCCGGCAGCTTTCCGTCAAATCCGGCGGTCTCCGCCGTGCTCACATAAGAAGCGTCTCCCCATGTGATGTCGACGTGATACCAGTCCCCGTCAACTTCCACAAGATTCCACACATGATCCTCGCTTCCGTTTACCCGGCCGGAAACGAAGATCGAAGGGATTCCCATCTCCCGAAAGAGATATTGCGCCGCCTTTGCATATCCCTGACAGACGGTTTCCCCGTTCAAAAATACCGAACATATATTCTGATTGTCATCCGAACCCTGCACATATTCCGTATGTGTCACAAGATACTCATAAATATACTTTACTTTTTCGTATTCTCCGCCGCCTGCCGGAAGCCCGTCCAGAATTTCCTCTGTTTTTTCCGCAATCCTTTCTTTTCTCTCGGCAATCTCCGCCTGATCATACACATAACTGCCGGAAAAAGCGTTTCCTGTCAGCGTATCGCCCTTTGTGTATTTAATAAAAGTATACCCATCTACATAAAAAATTTCCGGATGATCATCCATTACGCATTGAAAAACTTTATCGAACGCCCCTTCCTCCACCAGTTCCACCGGAACGTCCGACGCACAGGCAAGCAGTCCGTCCAGAATTGTCCGGTACAATTCCTGTTCGCTTTCCGAAAGCTGTGTGTAAGCATAGGCATACGCCGAAAGGTCTTCCGCTGTCCATACCGCTGCCGATGCAGCGGCGGCCGGCTCCGCAGGCGCGCTGTCTGTCCCGCTCTCCTGCGCCGCAGATTCTTCTTCCGGCATATCGCCCTCCGCAATCTCCTCCGCAGCCTCTGCCAGACTTTCCTCCACTTCCTGCGTCTGTTCCCCCAGTCCGGTACGCGCCGCGCCGTCTCCGGGAAACGAAACGCCGCATCCGGTTATCCATATGGAAAGAGAACATACCAAAGCAAGTAATCGTTTCATTTAATCACGTCCAAACTCCGAGAGAATCAGCCCTTCGTTTCTGTCCATCGTCATACCCACGCTCCACGCATTGACAAACAGGAGCAGTGGATTCCCTTTCATATCTTTTACCTTTTTCATATCGGAAGTTCCTGTCAGCCTGTCCAGATCAATGTCCTTATTTTCAATCCAACGGATATGCTCATACGGGAGATTTTCCAGACGTATCTCCACATTATACTCATTTTCCAGACGATATTTCAGCACATCAAACTGCAGCACCCCCACGACGCCGACAATGATTTCTTCCATCCCGGCGCTCAGTTCCTGAAATATCTGAATCGCGCCTTCCTGTGCGATCTGGGTAATGCCCTTTACAAACTGCTTCCGTTTCATGGTATCCATCTGCCGTACTCTGGCAAAGTGTTCCGGCGCAAAGGTGGGAATGCCCTCATAGGCAAAATGCTCCTTTGGCATGCATACCGTATCACCGATCGAAAAAATACCCGGGTCAAATACCCCGATAATATCCCCGGCGTAAGCCTCATCCACGACCTTTCTCTCACTCGCCATAATCTGCTGCGGCTGCGAAAGGCGCAGTACCTTATTTCCCTGTACGTGTCTGACTTCCATGCTGGCGTCGAAGCGGCCGGAGCAAATCCGCATAAAGGCAACCCGGTCTCTGTGCGCCTTATTCATATTCGCCTGAATCTTAAAGACAAAAGCCGAAAATTCCCGCTCCGTGGGAGAGACAATTCCGGCGTCCGATTTTCTGGGCAGCGGCGGCGGCGCCATCTCGAGAAAATTGCGAAGAAAAATTTCCACGCCGAAGTTGGTCAGCGCGGAACCGAAAAATACCGGCGTCAACTCTCCCGCACGCACCAGCTCAAGGTCAAACGGCGCGCTCGCGCCGTCCAGCAGTTCGATCTCCTCCCGCAGGCTGTCAAACGGTTCCCGGCCGATCGCAGCCATGGCCTGTCCTTCCTCCCGGATCGGAATGACGGTCGTCTCCCCTTCCTTCGTTCCTTTGCGGGTATCTTCATATGTGACAATGGATTCCGTCTTTCTGTCATATACACCTTTGAAATTTTTGCCGCAGCCAATCGGCCAGTTGATCGGACAGGTGGCAATCCCGAGCTCTTTTTCGATTTCATCCAGCAGAGCGAAGGTGTCGTTCGCATCCCGGTCCATTTTATTGATAAACGTAAAAATCGGAATGCGGCGCATCACACAGACTTTAAACAGCTTCCTTGTCTGCGCCTCCACCCCCTTCGAAGCGTCGATTACCATCACCGCCGAATCCGCCGCCATCAGCGTCCGGTATGTGTCCTCTGAAAAGTCCTGATGCCCCGGCGTGTCCAATATATTGATGCAGCATCCGCCGTACGAAAACTGCAGCACGGAAGACGTAACCGAAATACCCCTTTCCTTCTCGATCTCCATCCAGTCGGAAACCGCATGCCGCGCCGTCGCTTTTCCCTTCACACTCCCTGCCAGATTGATCGCGCCGCCATACAGGAGAAATTTCTCCGTCAGCGTCGTCTTCCCCGCATCGGGATGCGAAATGATCGCAAATGTCCGTCTTTTGTTTATCTCCTCTGTATAATCCGTTCCCACGTAATTTTCCTCTTTTCTGTCCGATATTTTTATACGATAAATAAGAGCTGAAAGTCGAAAAGGCCGGCATGGATTTCTGCCATATGCCTTTTCCACTCCCATCTCTCTGTAATTCCTGTGTAACCGTGCCTGCGGCGCTTCCCGCTGCTGCGCAGCTCCTTTTGCTCATTTGCGGGCGCTCCCTCAGAACACAGAGCCGTCCGCAATTTCGTGCAGGCACGACTTGCGGAACGCTCTGTGCTCTGGCTGAACTGGGAACATTATATCATACATTTTTCCTATTTGCTACATTGGATGATGATATTTTCGGGCGCGGTTCCGGTCTTTCTCGTTACGATGTCTTCGAT
>CATLGN010000262.1 GCA_949935685.1 uncultured Lachnospiraceae bacterium
AATGCCATGTCGATTATCTATATGGATTCCATACCGCTGTGCGCCGTTATCTTTAAAATTTTCCAGCCCATTCTTCCGGGCCGCTTCCAGTATTTCGGCTGGTACAGCCTGATCTGCTTTCTGCTGCAGGGAATATTGGGCGTAAAAATAGCCGGGAAGTATCTCAAGAGCGCACCGGCGGCATTTTTGGCCGGCGCATTGACGGTGATGACGCCCGCTTTTCTGTGGCGCACGTTTCTGCATGTTGCCCTCAATTCGCATTATATTGTTCTGCTGGCGCTGCTTGGCATTTTTTATTATCAGGAATACTTTGCCGGGCAGAGGTGGCGGAAGATCTGGTATTGGGGTATGCTTGGATGTTTATGCTGTATGATACACCTGTATTTTCTGCCAATGTGCTTTGTCATTTTATGCGGCTTTCTGTATCTGGATATTCGCGCTGCGAAAAAAGTTACGATTTGGCAGGCGTTTGTTTTCGCAGGATTCTGGGCGGGCGTTTTGATTCCCATGTATGTTCTGGGCGGATTTATGCCCGATATGGTAGTGTCTGATCTGGGATTTGAATGGAAGAAGACATTTAATCTGAACGGATTTGTCAATCCGCAGGGGTGGAGCCGTATACTGCCCAATCTGAATTTGCACACATACGGACAGTCAGAGGGATTTGCCTATCTGGGTATCGGCGTTATGGTTTGTATGCTGGTCTCTGTTTTCTTTTTCTTTCTGCAATATCGCAGGCTGCCCGAAAAAAGGAATATACTGGCCGGATATATCAAAAGTCCGACGCTGCAGGCGTGTGGGGGCGTATTTGCGCTGTCCGTTGCCGCGGCCGTATCACCGGTTGTTACATGGGGAAGCCGGGCGGTGACGCTGCCTTTTCCCAAAAAGCTGGAAGAATTGTGGATGATATTTCGTGCCAGCGGGAGACTGGTATGGCCTGCCGTCTATCTTTTGCTTTTCGGAAGCTGTATCGCTCTTTCCCGGTATAAGAAACGGAATGTGATTTTATCGGTTTTGACGGCGGGGGTTATATTACAGTTTGCGGATATTTCGGCGGAGGCCTGGGACCGGGGCCGGGTGGCGAGGGAACCGGCGCCGTTTGTCAGTGAGTTGGAACATCCGGGATGGGATGTGATCGGAAGGCATCCGCAGATTCACAATATCGTCTATATCAATACGTCCGGCCTGCGTTCGTGCGCCTCCATGGCGGAATTTGCCGACCGGTATGATATGACGCTCGGAAAGTTTTACTATGCGAGAGATTATGAGACTGTCATTGCAGAGACGGCGGCGCAGGCGCTGGCGGAAAAAAAGGATTCGGATCTTTTCCTCTTTGACAGGGAGCGTGTGATCGATGCGTGGAATGAACCGGAGCTTTATTATTATATACTGGATGACAGGATTGTGGGATATGTGCGGCCAATTGCGGGGCTGGAAGCGGCGCAGGCGGATATGCGTACATATGAATATGTGTATTTGTATGAGGTGACGCCGGAATCTTCGGCGGAAGAAATGATCGACGGATTTTTATTTGTGCACGGCGGCGGAACGGATGTCTCGCCGGTGTTTCCTCTGCCGGAAGGCAACTATTGTTTTACCGTGGAAGGGGAGAATCTGGCGGATGCGGAGATTACGCTTTCTGCGGGCACGGTATCGGAGCGGGATATGCAGACTGTGACGGGCATGATAACCTGTGCGGAACCGCAGGACTTTCGGATCCGGGTGGACAACCCTTCGGATCACGATATGGTGTTGTACCGAATTTGTTTCCGGGCGGCTGCGGGCGCGACGGCGGCGGAGAATTGAGAGGGATTGTTTTTATGTCAAACATAATTTTTCATGCGGATGATTATGGGGCGAATCAGGAGATTTCGGAGCATATTCTGGACTGTTATCGGAAAGGGGCGCTGACCTCTCTGAGCGTTCTGCCGAACAGCCCGCATCTGGCGGCCTGTATGGAAATGCTGGAACCGTACCGGAAGACGGTGGCGGTCAGCATACACTGTAATCTGGCGGAGGGGCATTGCCTGTCCGACCCGGCACAGGTGCCGTGGCTGGTCGACGGCAGGGGCATGTTTGCGATTTCATTTTTTAAAGTGTTGCTCCTTTCGTTTACCGGGAAGCGGGCGGAATTGAAACGGCAGATCAAAACAGAAATGCGGGCGCAGATTACGCGGATGCTGCCGTATGTGGAGACACTGCGGCTTGACAGCCATCAGCATTACCATATGATTCCGGTTGTGCTGGAAAGTATGCTCGAAGCGGCGCAGGAGAGCGGAAGGAAAATCGCGTTTATCCGTATCCCGGCGGAACCGCTGCGCCCGTTTCTGCGGCAGATTTCTCTGTATCCGACGTACCGGCCAATCAATCTGGTCAAAAATATCGTACTGAATGTATTGCATTGTATGGACGGGAAGCTGCTGAAGCCTTACCGGAAAAAGAGCGCCGTCTTTTTTGGGATTCTGCTCAGCGGGCGCATGGATCTGGCACGGGTGGAAACGTTGCTGCCGGCGTTTCAGAGGGTTGCGGAGCGGAAAGGGCTGCCGCTTGAAGTCCTGTGCCACCCCGGCGGCGTAAGCGCGGCAGAGAGCCTGATGGATCCGGAGAACCGGGACTGTGCGGCGTTTTATACGGCGGACGGAAGAAGGGCGGAAAAGCGTATGCTGTTAAAAATTGCCGACCGTCTCCCGGTTATTCGCCGTTCTCCGTTATCTTGATGACAATCGTATCGCCGATCTGCCGGACGCTGTCCGCGGCAGGCCAGCAGGCCATTTCCGCAAACTGTTCCGAGGCGAGGATGGCTTCTCGTTCCGCTTTGCCGCATGGTTCGAGTGAAAGACCGAAATACGTATCCATCATGGCCGAAAAATGCGCCGACTCCGACAGGAGATAACTGTCCCGGATGCCTGCCATGGCGGGCGGCAGCGTGAATGAGATCGTGTCATAATCGTCAAAATGCCCGGCGATGCAGAGCTTCCGGGCGGCAGGGTAGTCGGCAAGCTGTTCGATGCGGCCCGTCATGCGGGACGCCAGGTCGAACGTCATGGTATTCGATGCGGTCATATACAGATAGCTGATATTGTCGATCAGCGCAAAGTTGAATAGGTGCAGCGCAG
>CATLGN010000263.1 GCA_949935685.1 uncultured Lachnospiraceae bacterium
GATGACTTGGAAAAAGAACGGCTGCGTATGGAGGGTATGTGGAGTTACGAACGCCAGTATGAAGACGCCGCCTGGATCTGCGGCATTGACGAGGCCGGCCGTGGCCCGCTGGCCGGTCCGGTTGTGGCGGGCGCCGTGATTTTTCCGAAAGACTGTAATATCTTATATCTCAACGATTCCAAACAGCTCAGCGCTAAAAAAAGAGAGGAATTGTACGATATAATAAAAGAGAGGGCAGTCAGCACGGGAGTCGGTGTGGTCGGTTCGCAGCGGATCGATGAGACGGATATACTGCGGGCGACCTATGAGGCAATGCGGCTGGCGATTGCGGAGCTTACCGTGGAACCGGACATTCTGCTGAACGATGCGGTGACGATTCCGCAGGTGAATCTCCGGCAGGTTCCCATTGTCAAAGGGGATGCCAAAAGCGCGTCGATTGCGGCTGCCAGTATTCTGGCGAAGGTGACGAGGGACAGGATGATGGCCGCATATGACCGTCAGTATCCGGGATATGGCTTTGCGGCCCATAAAGGGTACGGTTCACAGGAACATATTGCGGCTTTGCGCCGGCTTGGTCCCTGCCCGATTCACAGAAAGCTTTTTATCAGAAATTTTTTGTAAGGAGAGCACATGGCATTCAGTTTATCGGGATTGTTTCATTCCAGTACATCGGATACGAAGATGGTTTCGTCTGCCGGCCGGGGAGCGGAGCAGACGTCTGCCGGCCGGGAGCGGGCGGATGTGCAGGCGCGTTCTCTGCCGCCGGGTAAGACAGTCAGCGGGGAAGTGATCGCACGGGAGGGAGACGAGATACAGATCCGCGTTTCCAGAGACACGGTTATCAGCGCGCGGATGGAAAAGGATATACCGACTTCCATGGGGCAGCGCATTACGTTTCAGGTGCAGTCCAACGCCTCCGGCGTGATTGCGCTGCGCCCATTGTTCCAGAATATGGCGCAGGAAAATACCGCCCTGCGCGCCCTGACACAGGCCGGGATCGAGATCAACGGTAAGTCAATGCAGATGGTCTTTTCGATGATGCAGGAAGGTATGTCGATCAATAAAAATTCGCTGCAGGAAATGTACCGGCAGGTGGCGGGAGCCGCCGATGCGGACATTCCGGCCATCGTACAGATGAACCGGCTGCAGATCCCGGTGACACCGGAAAATCTGCAGCAGTTTACGGCGTATAAAAATTATGAGCATCAGCTTCTGGCCTCGTTTGCGGAGGTGGCGCAGGAAATTCCCGGGGCGGCCGCGGATGTCTTTGCGGCAGGCGGTCTGCAGGAGGGTGTGGCCTTTATCGATAAACTGCTGACAATTTTCGGAAGCGGTGAGAATGCGGAGACAGCCGCGGGAACGACGGCGCAGGCGCCGCAAGACGGGATGCCGGCCACCGGAGATACGGCGGCGGGGACAGCCGGACAGACGGGAGAAGCGGGGAAAGAGACAGCGGGTAAAACACTGATTATGGATGCCGCCCTGCAGGGAGACAGCGGTATCGCAGGCGATGGCAGGGATGTGACACTGCCCGGCGCGGTCACGGCGGACGGGAAAACGGCCGTGGGCGAGGCGGGACAGACACAGCCGGGAGAGGATGCCATTCCGGTATCGGACCGGGAACATCTGGCGCAGTTGGTACAACAGGCGGGAGGCTCCCCGGAGACGGCGGCGCAGATTATAAACGGCGAGATGGGGAAGGACGCACTGTACCGGGCGGTGCAGGAACTGGTCAGACAGGCGGACAGCCCGGCGCGGCAGACAGCGGTCAGAGAATTGTTTCTGTCAAAGGGGTTTCAAAAGGTGCTTTCCGGGAAGATCGAAAACCAGTGGACGCTGACCGGGCCTGCGGACGTGGGGAAAAAAGAGGTGGAGAAGCTTTACGAGCGTCTGAACGAACAGACAAGGGCATTGACCCGCGCGCTGTCGGATTCCCTGAAGGCCGGTTCGCCCCTCTTCAAAAGCGTGCGGAATATCCGCGAAAACGTGGATTTTATGAATCAGTTGAATCAGATGTATTCCTATGTGCAGCTTCCGATGAAGTGGCGGGGAGAGAACGCGCACGGGGATCTGTATGTCTATACGAATAAAAAAAATCTGGCGAAAAAAGATGGCAATGTCAGCGCTTTTTTGCATCTGGATATGGAACATCTCGGTATGGTTGACGTTTATGTGGCGATGGAACGGGGCCGTATCAGTACAAATTTTTATTTGGCGGACGAAAAGAGTCTTGATCTGCTGGAACAAAATATCGATACACTGACAAAACGGCTGACGGAGAAAGGATACCAGGCGGATGCAAAGCTGATGCTGAAAGAGGAGACGGGCAATGTGATGGAAGAGATTATCCGGGCGGATAAAAACATCAGTGTCATCAGTCAGCTCTCGTTTGACGTCAGGGCATAAGACGGGCAGAGAGCGCAAATCGGCGCAAAATATGCGCTGCAGGAGGGAAATATGAGCAACGGAAAGGAAAAACCGAAACAGGCCATAGCCCTTTCCTATGATCCGGAAGACAATGCGCCCCGGGTCGTGGCAAGCGGCCGCGGCGCGCTGGCGGAGCGCATCATTGAAAAAGCGCAGGAAGCGGATGTGCCGGTGCATGAGGATACAAAGCTGGCCGATACGCTGTCAAGGCTGGAAATCGGCGAAGCCATACCGCCGGAACTGTATGAAGCGGTGGCGGAGATACTTGTGTTTGTCGATGCCATGGATAAAATCAAAGCCAAGATGGGAAAATAACGGGTGACAAACGGGGAAAACAGACAGACAACCGGAAGGGAATATGAGTCGATGGCAGCAGACTATCTGCGAAGTCGCGGCTGCCGGATTCTGGAACGGAATTTTCACAGCAGATATGGGGAAATCGATATTATTGCGGAAACCGGCGGTTTGCTGATTTTCGTGGAATTAAAGTTTCGTGCGCGCGGCGGCGGGCAGGAGGCGGTGGATGTAAGGAAACAGCGGCGGCTCTGCAGAACCGCCCTGTTTTATTATGCCAGGCATGGGTATGGAGAAGATACGCCATGCCGTTTTGATGTTATTGCGATTGACGGCGGAAAGCGGATAGAGCATATAGAGAATGCATTTGGATTCCGGTG
>CATLGN010000264.1 GCA_949935685.1 uncultured Lachnospiraceae bacterium
AAAGGGGGAAACCGTCTCGGAAAAACAGATGGAGTATGTGAAGACCCTTTATTTTACACATAAGAAAGCCCGCAGTATCGTAAAGACGGCGAACGAAAGGCTGGACGATCTGAAGGCGATTCTGGAGAGCAGCAGACATGCGGCGGTAAGCGTGTCCGGAAACGCTTATGCGGGAACGCGTATTGTGATCGGCGATCTGTCTCTGAATGTAAAGGGTAAGGTAAGTTATTGCCGTTTTGTCCGGGAACGGGGCGAAGTGAAGATGAAAGGCATGTGAGAGCCGGAAGGAATGAGGTGCAGGGATGGGACTGGGACCGATTGAGTTGAATGGCGCAATTTCCAGAACACAGGATTATTCAACCATTAAGCAAAACGAAGACAATAAGGGAATTGTCAATCAGGAGGCTTTTCAGAGTAAATTTGAAAAGGAACTGGATCAGAGACTTACGCAGGTAAACAGACAGGAGGACATCCGAAAAGAAGACCGGAAGTTTGACGCAAAAGAAAAGGGAGACAACGAGTATTACGGAAACGGCGGCAGACAGAAAAAGAAAGAGAACAAAGACAACGGAAAGGTAATTGTGAAAGGGCGGCAGTCCTTTGACATGAAGATATAATCATGGGGATAACGGAGATTGTATTGCTGCTTCTGGGAGCCGGCGCTTATGTGGCGAGTTTTCTGATTCCGGAAAAAAAGGGAAGAGGACGGAAAGCTGACCGGCGTTTGGCGGAGGCACAGGTAAAGGAACAACTGGAGAAACAGATGGAAACGGTGCGAAGCCAGATTTCCGATGTGCTGGAGGAACGGCTTGCCTATGAGACGGAAAAGGCCGAGCGCACTATGGAGCGGATCAGCAATGAGAAAATCATGGCGGTCAATGAATATTCGGACACAGTGCTGGATGCCATTCATAAGAATCATGAAGAAGTGATGTTTCTGTATGATATGCTGAGCGATAAGCAGCAAAGTCTGAAAAATATGTCCATGGAGACAGAGCGGCGGGGACGGGAAGTTTTGCAGCAAATCCGGGATGCGGAAGCAGACAGACAGGTTGTGGAAGAAGAGGGGGAAGAAGAATCGAAAGCCGGTTCGTTTGTTCCTTTTCGACCGGAACCGGCGGAAGGACAGGCTGTCGCAGCGCCGCAGGAATTTCCGTATGTTTCGGGTACCAATGAAAATGGGGAGTCCATGTCGGGAACCGCGCAGACCGTTTCTTTCGCGGACGACCGGCCGGCCGGCCGGGTCGATGTGGGGCTTTCCTTCGCAAATGCTGATGAGGACGGGAAAAATAATAACGAAAGAATCCTGACGCTTCACAGGGCGGGCAAATCCAATATGGCGATTGCAAAAGAACTGGGCCTTGGCATCGGGGAAGTCAAACTGGTGATCGATTTGTTTAAAGGGGTTTAGTCTGATATGGGATTGAAATATTATTTGCGGGGCCTGGGGCTTGGCATAATTATTACGGCTATACTGATGATCGTTTCTTCCGGCGGGAAAAAGGCGGAGATGACCGATGCGCAGATCATTGCCAGGGCGAAAGAGCTGGGGATGGTGGACGGCGTGTTGACGGAGCTGCCCGGAGAGGAGCAGACGGAGCAGGCGGAAGACAGCGGAGATAAGGTACAGGAGCCGGCGGCGGAAAAGCCGTCCGATCACAATCAGGACACAGCCGGATCTGCGGAGCCGGCGGAGGATGCGGAGTCTGTGGAAAAACCAACAGCCGGGAATACGGGAAACGGCACGGAGGATGACGGACAGAAACCGGATGACGCAGCCGCAAACATTACAGAAACCTTTACGGCTACGGTATCCATATATCCGGGAGAAGGCTCCTATATGGTAAGCCGGAAGCTGGCAGAATTGGGCCTTGTGGAATCGGCGGATATTTATGATCGTTTTCTCTGTCAGAACGGTTATGACAAAAAGCTCTGTACGGGGAATTATGAGATCAGCTCCGGTTTGACGGCGGAGGAGATTGCACGAATTATTACAAAAGGCAGATAATCTGCGATTTTATATGTATTTGTCCTGTTTTTTTTCTTAAAAATCTGGAAAATTGAACGAAATCTGGTATAATATAATAGCAATAAAGTACCAGTACGGAACAACGAAGAATCGAGGGTGACTATGGAAGAGGAAAACAGAACAGGAAAAGCAAAGGTAACGGTAACGACGGCAGGCGGCGTGCAGAAAGCAGGATTTGTCAGTATCGAAAAAAAGATTTCGGGAAAATTCGGACAGATGATTATTATCTGTTGCGTGGTGTTGGGAATTGTCATATCTGTTTTGAGTTATATCTCATCAATCAGTGCGGTTTCCAAGACAATTGATAATACATCCGACGTCGCGGCTTCTTATGTGACCGAAGCGGTGGAGCGCTATGTTTCCATTGCCTATGAGACAGGCAGTATTGCGAGACTGGCCGACCCGGAAAGGGCGGTGGAAGACAAGGCTGCGCTCATTATGCAGAAAGTGGATAATTACGGTTTTGTGAATGGCCTTTTGCTTGATGGCAGCGGCGTGGATCAGTTGTCCGGCCGGGATTGTTCCGGGGAGACATATTTTAAGGAAGGCATGCGGGGCAATACATATGTATCCACACCCGAGTACAATGAAGCGCTTGGGACAGCGTCGTTTGTTGTGGCCGCTCCTCTATGGGAGGGCGGGATTCCCGAGACGACGCCGGTTGGCGTAGCTGCGTATACCATCAACGGCGAATGCCTGAATGACATTATGCGGTCCATTAAGGTGGGGAAGGGCGGCACGGCCTTTATGGTCAATGCCTCCGGCATTACAATCGCTGATGTCGATTCTTCACTGGCCGGTGTGGAGGATACGCTTGCTCTGGGCGACAGTAATCCAAAACTAAAAAAATTCAGCAATATCTGCAGAAAGATGGTTGCGGGAGAAGACGGCACCGGAACATATTCGTATGGCGGTGTCACGAAGGTGGTTGCGTATTCGCCGGTTCCCGGTTCGGAAGGCTGGAGTATCGGCGTTGCGGCCGTACGGAATGAATTTCTGGGAATGTTTTATCTTTCACTGCTTTTCACAGTGCTCTGCGTGGCTGTTTTTACCCTTATCG
>CATLGN010000265.1 GCA_949935685.1 uncultured Lachnospiraceae bacterium
ATAGCATATGCCATAGATAACGACGATGCGGTGGTGCAGGTATTTTTCATGAGAGAAGGAAAGCTTATGGGAAGAGAGCATTTTTACATAAGAGTTCCCGCCGACGGAAGCGGAACGCTTCTTTCATCTGTTCCTTTGTCATGCCATACTTCGCATCCCCGGGCGTATCCATAATCGCATTGTGAATCGCAAAATCGCCGCCTGGATTATAGCGGCAGCACATGGTTTCCCGGAAAGGCGCAATCTTTTCATAAAAAGGCAGATGCGTTATATCGTCAAAATTGATGATCGCCCCCAGATCATACGCCAGTTTAAAATCTTCTTCGGGCGTCACATTCGAGGAAAACATAATCTCGTCCCCGCGAAACCCAACCTTTTCCGACAAATACAACTCCGTATAGGAAGAACAGTCCACCCCGATGCCTTCCTCCCGCAGAATCTGCATCAGAAACGGATTGGGCGTCGCCTTCACTGCAAAATATTCCCGGAACCCCCGGTTCCATGCAAAAGCCGCCTTCAGCTTCCGGGCGTTTTCGCGGATTCCCTTTTCATCATATAAATGAAACGGCGTGGGATACTGCTCTGCCATTTCCCGTACCTGCGAAAGCGTAACAAATGGCTTCTTTTTCATATGCGTACAACTTCCTTTCTCTCCTGATATACACTGTGAATATTATTTTTCATCATGCTCCTCATGCAAAGACGCACAGATTTCTCCGTCGTCTCCCCACCATATTGCCATAGCTTCCGCCGTCTGTCAATCCTGTTCTCTCATTTTGTAGTACTTTTCAGGAACACTACGGAGCCACCACGACAAACGCAGGAATGAATCAATTGTAAATATTTCGTAAACTAAGATGGACAGAAATGGAAAATCTGTAACGCTGTACACCTGTCGAAAAACCAAATCCCATCGGAACTTTTCCGTTTCTGTCCTTCAGACATGCTATGTTTACAATTTATTCCTTCATGCGTTTGTCGTGGTGGCTTCCCCGTTTTTTCTTGACAAACTCCCGCTTTTATTCCATAGTGTTTAGAAAAAGAATCGCATTGACGCGATTCGCCGCACGCGAAAGGAACAATCTCATGGATTCTGTCACAGAAGAACTGCTGCACTTCGGCCTCACAAGGCAGGAAGCCACGTTGTATCTGGCCCTGCTCACCCACGGCGAATCGTCCGGCTATGAGGCGGCCAAACGAACCGGCATATCCCGCTCCAACACCTATACGGCGCTGGCCGGTCTCGTGGAAAAGGGCGCCGCCTATATTATGGAAGAAAATGTAACCCGCTATACAGCCGTCCCCTTTGCCGAGTTCAGCGGCAACGTCATCCGCCGCCTGCAGGCAAGGCAGGAACGCCTGCTGCCCCGGATGCCCGAACGCCAAACGCAACAGCAGGGCTATATTACCATCCGCGGCACGCAGCAGATTATGGATAAGCTGGTGAATCTGATTCTGGATACCAGACAACGGCTGTATATCTCCGTTCCGCCTGCCATTCTAACACAGGTATTGCCATATCTGCGTCAGCAGATACAGGAGGAAAAAAAGGTTGTAGTACTTTCCCATACCCCCTGTCCGCTGGAAGGCGCCATTGCCTATATCACCGCCAAAGAAGACGATCAAATCCGCCTGATTGTGGATTCCGTCAAAGTATTGACCGGCCGCATTTCCGCCGGCGAAAATTCCACCTGCCTCTTTTCCCGGAACCGCAATCTGGTGGATATTTTCAAAGAAATGCTCAAAAATGAAATCACATTAATCGAGATGGGGAAGGATGTCTGAGAGATATGTGCGCCCGCTCTCCTGCCGCTGCGCATACGCCTGCAGCAGACGCCGGTTTGCCGCTTCGATCTCCTCCTCCAGTTCCCGCGCGGAGATCAGGATACAGCCCGCGCCCCGGATAATAATCTGTTCCAGCCCGTCGGAAGTCGCCACACTAATCTGATAGCGGGATGCGTTTTCATGGGCAAAACGCTCGATAAACCGGTCCGCCGTCTCAGCCTCCCTCGTATATACGACATGAATATTGTGATAATCGAGCGTCTCCTCCGCATGTCCTTCCAGACGGTATGCGTCAAATACGGCAATCAGTTCACATCCCCGGATTCCCTGATAGTTGCACAGTATATCAAGCAGCCGTCCTCTGGCTCCGTCCAGACTGACCGCCGCCAATTCCTGCAGCTCTTTCCAGGCAAAAATAATATTATACCCGTCCACCAACAGATATTCCGGTTTTTTCTCCTGCGGCCGATAAGTTCTCGTATGAGCGGATTCCGTTTCTATCCGCCTGCGTTTTCCCGGAATCCCCTTCCTGCTCACCGCGCCTTCTTTCCGATTGGCATATGCTGTCTTATTTAAAATCGCGTCGATCTCCTCCGCTGCGATCGTCAGCTCCGCCCCAGATCTGTTCCGGCTCTGCCGCTCCGCCCGCAAACGAATTTCTTCCTCTGTTATCTGCGGCCTTTCGGTCAGTGCGGACGGCAGATGCATATAGGCCGTCACTTCATCCCACGGCACCGTAAACCCCGCGCCGTGCGCGCAGAAAACAGAATCCGCGGGATTGCGCAGGTCACGCTCCGGGTCATAATCTTTCTCCGCCAGCACGGCTTCCGTATTATGGCAGGGACCATATCCTCTGAGCGTACACGTCAGGCGCCCCTGCCCCCGTGTATACGCCGCCACTTCTTTCTGATAGTCCTGCAGGCACGCGACCGGCCCGTTCCCCCGGATTCGTGTCGTACCATGCTCCATCTCCGGCTGAAAAGCTCTGGCGTACAGCCTGTCCAAATCTGTCATGGCGCGGCCCGTCATACTGTCCGGCACTTCCAGCACAAAATCATAATACGGTTCCAGCAGCACCGACTGCGCCTGCATCAATCCCTGCCGCACCGCGCGGTACGTCGCCTGCCGGAAATCGCCGCCCTCCGTGTGTTTCGCATGTGCGCGGCCCGTCAACAGCGTGATCTTTACATCGGCCAGCCCGGCTCCCGTCAATACCCCCTTATGTTCCCGCTCCCGCAGATGAGTCAGCACGAGCCGCTGCCAGTTTTTGTCCAGGACATCCTCGCTGCA
>CATLGN010000266.1 GCA_949935685.1 uncultured Lachnospiraceae bacterium
AAGACGCCGTATGTGACGATGAAGTATGCCATGACGATGGACGGAAAGACAGCGACGTGGGCGGGGCATTCCCGCTGGATCACCGGCGCGCCCGCGCGGATACGGGTTCATGAGGACCGCAGCCGCCATATGGCGATTATGACGGGGGCAGGTACGATACAGGCGGATGATCCGCTGTTAAACTGCCGCATTCCGGGCGGTCGGTCGCCGATTCGCCTGATCTGTGATACGGGGCTGCGGACGCCGGTTACGGCCCGTGTCGTGGAGACGGCCCGGGAGGTTCCGACATGGTTTCTGACCTGCTGCCGGGATGTTACCCGCCAGGAGATATACGTGGAAAAAGGGTGCCGGATGTTACCGGTCCCGCCGCTGAACGGTCATGTGGATATGAAAAAGGCCGTGGAACAGTTGGGAGCGGAAGGGATTGACAGCATTTATCTGGAGGGAGGCACTGCTTTGAACGCTTCGGCGCTGGAGGCGGATATTGTGCAGGCTCTGCACTGTTATATTGCGCCCAGGCTGTTTGGAGGAACGGAGAGCAGAGGGCCTGTGGGAGGAAAAGGGGTAGCGTTTCCCGCGCAGGCAAGGGGATTTACGATTACCGATGTCCACCGCTGCGGAGACGATATTCTGATTGAAAGCATACGGGAGGGGAGGGAATAGATGTTTACGGGAATGATCGAGGAGATCGGCGTTGTGCGAAAGGTGCAAAAAGGAGCCGTGTCGGGGAGCCTGTTGATTGAAGCGAAGACGATTCTGCCGGGGGTGAAGGCCGGCGACAGCATTGCGGTCAACGGTATCTGCCTGACGGTGACAGATTTGCAGAACAGCGGTTTTACGGTGGACGTTATGCATGAGACATTTGACCGCAGTAACGTCTGCGGCCTGCGGCCCGGGTCGCGGGTCAATCTGGAGCGCGCTATGGCTGCGGACGGACGGTTCGGGGGCCATATCGTATCCGGTCATATCGACGGTGTCGGAACGGTCAACCGGATATGGAGCGATGAAAACGCCGTCTGGTATGAAATCGCCGCGCCGGCGCAGATTATGCGTTATATTGTGGAGAAAGGCTCGGTTGCGGTGGACGGCGTAAGTCTGACGGTGGCGAAAGCAGGCGGCGCGTCATTTCAGGTGTCGGTGATACCCCATACGAGAAAAATGACAATATTGTCGGAAAAGAAAAAAGGCGATACGGTGAATCTGGAAAATGACTGTATCGGAAAATATGTGGAAAAGCTGTTGAGCGCCGGCAGGGAGGCAGGCGGCGTTACCCGGTCGCTGCTGGCGGAAAACGGATTTTTATAAGAGGCGGACACAAATAAGGAGAGGAAAAGAGATGGAAGGATTTGCAACGATCCCGGAGGCCTTGGAGGAATTGCGCAGAGGCCGTATTGTTATGGTGACGGACGATGCGGACCGGGAAAACGAAGGGGACTTTATCTGTGCGGCAGAGTTTGCAGACTGTGCCAATGTAAATTTTATGGCGGTACACGGCCGGGGGCTGATCTGTATGCCCATGAGCGAGGCATATTGTAATAAGCTGCTGCTGCCGCCGATGACGCCGGAAAACGGGGATAACCATGAGACGGCTTTTACGGTTTCTATCGACCATGTGGACACGACGACGGGGATTTCGGCCGCGGAGCGGAGTATGACAGCGATGGCCTGTGTACGGGAGGATGCCAGGCCGGAAGATTTCCGGCGGCCCGGGCATATGTTTCCGCTGCGGGCAAAAAAATGGGGCGTTCTGGAGCGGCCGGGACATACGGAAGCGACGGTGGATCTGATGCGTCTGGCCGGTTTAAAAGAATGCGGCCTTTGCTGTGAGATTATGGCACAGGACGGGCAGATGATGCGGACGCCGGAGCTGCTGGAACTGGCGAAAGCGCATGGCCTTGTCTGTGTCACCATCCGGGATCTGCAGGCGTACCGCAAGCGGAAGGAGCATCTGGTCAGCCGGGAAGCGGTCACAAAGCTGCCGACGGTTTACGGCGATTTTATGGCATATGCCTATGTGAACCGCATCAACGGAGAACATCATGTGGCGCTTGTAAAAGGTGAGATCGGCGACGGGAAAGATCTGCTGTGCCGGGTACATTCGGAATGCCTGACCGGCGACGCTTTTGGTTCGGCCAGATGTGACTGCGGTCAGCAGCTTGCGTCCGCCATGAGACAGATCGAAGCGGAGGGCCGGGGCGTTCTGCTGTATATGCGGCAGGAGGGCCGGGGTATTGGCCTTGTCAATAAATTAAAGGCGTACGCCCTGCAGGATGAGGGGATGGATACGCTGGAAGCGAATCTGGCGCTTGGATTTGCGGGAGACGAACGGGAATATTATATCGGCGCACAGATTTTGCGGGATCTGGGAGCCAAGTCGCTGCGGCTTCTGACGAATAACCCGGATAAGATCTATGAGCTTTCCGATTATGGCATGGAAATCGTGCAGCGGGTTCCCATTCAGATCGAAGCGGGACGCTACAATCGGTTTTACCTGCGGACCAAGCAGCTTAAGATGGGACATATGGTTGATTATGAGGCGGGCTGAGTTGGCAACTGACCGCCTGATGATTTTGACACGATAACGGAAAAACGGAGGAAAGAGAAGATGAGAGTTGTAGAGGGAAAAATGACTGCGGCCGGTATGCGGGTCGGTATTGTGGCGGCACGGTTCAATGAATTTATCACGTCGAAACTGGTGGGCGGCGCTCTGGACGTGCTGCGCAGACATGAGGTGTCGGAGGAAGATATAGTCACGGCCTGGGTGCCGGGGGCGTTTGAGATCCCGGTTGTCGCGAAAAAAATGGCGGAGAGCGGGAAATTTGACGCCGTAATCTGTCTGGGGGCCGTGATCCGGGGCGCGACTTCGCATTACGATTATGTGTGCAATGAGGTATCCAAGGGCGTGGCGCATGTCTCTCTGGAGACGGGCCTTCCGGTTTTGTTCGGTGTGCTGACAACGGAAAACATCGAGCAGGCGATCGAGCGGGCGGGCACCAAGGCCGGCAATAAGGGCGCGGAGTGCGCGTCCGGGGCCATCGAAATGGTCAATCTGCTGCGGGAACTGGAAAA
>CATLGN010000267.1 GCA_949935685.1 uncultured Lachnospiraceae bacterium
GCAATATTTCCAAAATATCTGTCTCTTCCTCTAACTCTTCTATTTGCGGAGTTACAAAATTCTCCTCCGCATGATTTGCTTTTGCTCCACATCCGCTAAATCCAATCATTGCCGCCACCCAGAGGGCGGCTGTCCAGATTTCCTTTTTCATAGTTTCTCCATTTCCCAATCTACGCCCATCGCACGATAATGAGCAGAGCGCCTTTTTTCACCGACACCTCCGCCTGTTCCCCGATGAACTCATTGCTGATTCCCACGGGAAACGTTTCGGTTAAAACCGCCTGATCCAACTGATACCGCAGTCCCATTTCGCCTACCCCTTCCGCGGTACCTCCCATGGCAAAGACGGAAAGCATCCCCTCCATCTCTCCCCGAAACGTAAGCGATTCGTTCTCAATTACGGTAGTCATGGAACAACTGTCCCAGATATAGCCGGAAGCGCCTTCCCTTTTCAAAAAAAGAAGACACTGCAGATTGGCCAGTGTATGTTCCAGACGGCCGCCCAGCGCGCCGTAAAGATGAAACTCCCGGTATCCCTCCGCAAGGCCAAAGCGCAGCGCCGCAAGCGTATCGGTATCATCTTTGACAGGATTTAAGGAAATCATACGCCGCCCCGCCCCAATCTGCTCCCTGCTGTCCTCCTCCAGAGAATCAAAATCGCCGAGCACGACGTCCGGCTCGATTCCGAGAACCTGACAGTACAGGTACCCGCCGTCCACCGCGATCACCAGATCCCCTTCCTGTCGCTCCGGTATCTCCGCGATCTCCAGATCGCCTGCACAAATCAGGATACATCTGCTTTTTTTCTCCGTCTGCGCTCTCTCGCCCATTCTGCCCGTCCCCCATTTTTTTAAAAGCGAAATACAATCCCGATCACAACCGCAAACAGCAGCCAAAGCGCCGGGTGATATTTCTGAAGCTTCTTCACCTGCAGCAAACCGAATACAATCACACAGAGAATGATCGTTTTAACGGCAGGCTCGTATCCGCTTTCCGTCTGCACAAAAAGCGAAACCTTACATACGCTGTATACCGCCGAAGCAATCAAAGCCGTAACCGCCGGGCGGATACCTGCAAAAGCGCCCTGTACAAATTTATTTTCATTAAAGTTTTCCAGAAACTTCGCCACCAGAATAATGATAATAATGCTGGGAATAACCAGACCGAGCGTTGATACCACGCCGCCAAACGTGCCAAGTGCATGAAATCCCGCATATGTGGCCATATTCAGCCCCAGGGGGCCCGGTGTGGACTCACTGATCGCAATCATATTCGTCAGATCTTCCATCGTATACCAGTCAAACTTTTTCGTCAGATCCATCAGATACGGCAGGGTGGCCGGGCCGCCGCCGACGGCAAACAGGCCGATTTTCATAAATTCCCAGAACATCCGTCCCATCAGACTGAAATTCATACCTTTTTCCCTCCCACTGCATTGACAAGAATCCCGACTACGGCCGCCAAAATCACGATGCAGACCGTGGGAATGTCCACAAACATCGCCAGCAGGAACGCCACGGCACAGACGGCAAAGCAAAACGCGTTTTTCAGACTCTTTTTCGCCAATGTAACGACAGTGTTGAGCATCAGGGCACAGACAACCGCGCGCACGCCCATCAGGGCATGCTGTACCCATATATTTTCGATAAACGCCTGCAGACAGATGGCAACCAGCGTGATAATCACAATCGACGGCGTAATCATCCCCATCGTGGAGACAATCCCGCCCATAACGCCCTTTCTCTTATATCCGACAAATGTGGAAGTATTCACCGCGATAATCCCCGGCGTGCACTGTCCGATCGCATAACAGTCCAACAGATCTTCTTCCGTAATCCAGTTCTTTTTTTCCACCAGCTCATATTTCAGCATGGGAAGCATCGCCAGTCCCCCGCCGAAAGTCAACCCGCCAATCCGCAGAAACACAACATAAAGCTGCCAAAATTCATTCATGTTTCAACTCCTCTTTTCCCTTTCTTTTCCGTATTGTCATTTGACTTTTATCATCATAAACTATTTTGGCGGATTCTTCTACCCCCTGTTCGAAAAATAATGTGCAGTCATATGCTTTCGGTCAAAATAGCAGGGGCACAAAATTTCTGTTCTGATCCTGCAGCATTCTATGTTATACTATGTAATATAATTTCACCAAAGCAACCGATCGGAGGGTTCCGTCATGCCAGTATCCACCCAGTCAAAAACCGGGGTTTTCACCCCGGCCGCATTTCCGTCTCTTTCCATTTCCTATCGGATTGAAAGAAGCAGGCGGAAAACCGTTGTCCTGTCCCTGCAGGAAGATATGTCGCTGCTGTTGAAAATCCCGCTGTCGGTCTCCTGGAGCGGTGCGCGGCAGATGCTGTGTGACAAAGAGAGCTGGATTGTCAGAAAGTACACGCAGATGCAAAGGGCACGGGATGCCGCGCCCCGGTCGGAATTGACAGATACGCAGCGCAGAGCATTGGAGGAGCGTTATCGGCAGGCCGCCCGGGAATATTTCGCCGCAAGGGTCGCCTATTATGAGCCGATCATCGGCGTCACCCACGGCTCCATCGCCATCCGCGACCAGAAAACCCGCTGGGGAAGCTGCTCCGCGAAGGGAAACCTGAATTTTAACTGGCGCCTTATGCTGGCGCCGCCCCGTATCCTTGATTATGTCGTCGTACATGAACTATGCCACAGAAAAGAAATGAACCATTCCAAAGCGTTCTGGAACGCTGTTGAAACGGTTCTTCCCGATTACAGAGAATGCCGGAAATGGCTGAAGGAAAATGGCAGAACACTTGTTTTGTAGCCAGATGACACAGACAGCCTTGCCGAATTTTATCTACTGCCTCCTGATATAAATTTTTTAACTTTTTATCTCGCAGTTTTTTTATGAATTTTGCTGCAGGAGGGAGGAAACGAATCTCAGTCATATTTCCTCTTCTCCGCCAAAAATTTCCTCATACACACATATTCAGATTCCAAAGCCGCAACTCTCTCTGCTTCTCCTATCATTTTTTCTACAGCCGGCCGCACCTGACTTTGTGCCTGCTTAAAATGCTGAAGCAGTT
>CATLGN010000268.1 GCA_949935685.1 uncultured Lachnospiraceae bacterium
CGAGCAGATCTTTATTTTCCTCCAGTATCGGCGCGATCACCTGCCGCAGGAACGCTTCCGTCTGCTCTGCCGAACGGCCCACATACCGTGACGGCTCCATCGTTTCCCGCAGTTCTTCCAGCGTCATGTGAAACGCGCCGTCCGCCGCAATCAGTTCCAGCAGATTGTTTTCGCCGCCCTCTGCCTTCACCGTCCTGCCGGCTTCCATGGAAAGGGTGCGGATCTTTTCATGCAGTTCCTGCCGGTCGCCGCCCGCCTTCACCGCATCCATCATAATATTTTCCGTAGCCATAAACGGCAGCTCGCTGCGCAGCCGCTTTTCGATCACCTTCGGATATACGACCAGCCCGTCCACCACGTTCAGACACAGATCGAGGATACCGTCCGTCGCCAGAAATCCTTCCGGTATGGACAGCCGCTTGTTTGCCGAATCGTCCAGCGTCCGCTCAAACCACTGGGTCGCGGACGTAATGGCGGGATTCAGGGCATCAATCATCACATAGCGGCTCAGAGAAGCAATCCGCTCACTCCGCATGGGATTCCTCTTATACGCCATCGCCGAAGAACCGATCTGGCTCTTTTCAAACGGCTCCTCCACCTCTTTCAGATGCTGCAGAAGCCGGATGTCATTGCTCATCTTATGGGCGCTGGCGGCAATGCCGGCCAGCACATTGGCCACGCGCGTATCCACTTTGCGGGAATAGGTCTGGCCCGATACCGGATAGCACTGTGCAAACCCCATCTTTTCCGCAATCATCGGGTCGATCCGGTCAATCGTCTCCTGATCGCCGTTAAACAGCTCCAGAAACGACGCCTGCGTCCCCGTCGTCCCCTTGGAGCCGAGCAGTTTCATACCGCCGAGCACATGATTCAGATCTTCCAGATCCAGACAAAACTCCTGCATCCACAATGTCGCCCGCTTCCCGACTGTCGTCGGCTGCGCCGGCTGAAAATGGGTAAACGCCAGCGTCGGTAAATCTTTATATTTTTCCGCAAACGCGGCCAGCTCATGCAACACATTGACAAGCTTCTTCTTCACCAGTTTCAGCGCCTGCGTCATCACAATAATATCCGTATTGTCACCCACATAACACGATGTGGCGCCCAGATGGATAATGCCCTTCGCCTTCGGGCACTGTACGCCATAGGCGTACACATGGCTCATGACGTCATGGCGCACTTCCTTTTCCCGTTCCCGCGCCACATCATAGTTAATCTCTTCCGCATGCGCTTTCAGCTCCGCAATCTGCTCGTCCGTAATCGGAAGCCCAAGCTCCTTCTCCGTCTCCGCCAGCGCAATCCAAAGCCTGCGCCACGTCCGAAACTTCATGTCCGGCGAAAAAATATACTGCATCTCTTTGCTGGCATACCGCTCCGAAAGAGGACTGTTGTATCGGTCTGTATTCATGAAATTCTCCTTTTTTGATTTCCGCTTATCGCTCAAACTCTCCCCGAATATCTTCCTCGGGCGGCGCAAGGGGGTACTCTCCGGTAAAGCAGCCTTTGCAGATGCCAAGGCCATTGGCAATCCCGGAAAGCCGTTCCAGACGCAGGTAAGCCAGAGAATCGGTGCCGATAATCGCGCTGATCTCTTCGATTGTTTTATTATGGGCAATCAACTGCTCTTTCGCCGGTATATCCGTACCGAAATAGCACGGCCAGAGAAACGGCGGCGCGGCGGCGCGCATATGCACTTCTTTTGCACCCGCGTCCCGCAACATGCGTACAATCCGGTCCGACGTCGTCCCGCGGACAATGGAATCGTCGATCATAATAATCCGCTTGCCGTCCACGACTTCCCGCAGCGCGTTCAGCTTGATCTGTACGCTGCTCTCCCGGCTTTTCTGCTTGGGTTTGATAAATGTCCGGCCGACATATGTATTTTTCACAAATGCCTGCCCATAGGGAATGCCCGACTGCATGGCGTAGCCCATAGCCGCGCAGTTCCCCGACTCCGGCACGCCCACGACCAGATCGGCGTCCACCGGGGAATCGATCGCCAGAAATTTTCCCGCCAGTATCCGGGAATTATACACGCTGAAACCGTCCACATAACTGTCCGGTCTCGCAAAATAAATATACTCAAAGACGCATCTGGCGTGTTTTTCTGCCGGGATGCACAGGCTTTTGTCGGATTCAATCCCCCGCTCCGGGGAAATGGTCACGATCTCTCCCGGCTCCACATCGCGGATAAATTTCGCACCGATCGTATCAAGCGCACAGGTTTCCGACGCCAGCACATACGCATTGTCCCGTCTGCCAATGCACAGAGGCCGAAATCCAAACGGGTCGCGCGCCCCAATCCGCTTCCGCGGCGACATAACGATCAAAGAGTAGGCGCCTTTGATTTTTTTCATGGCGCGCCCCACCGCTTCCTCTACCGATTTGGAATTGAGCCGTTCTCTCGCAATGTGATAGGCGATCACTTCCGAATCGATCGTCGTCTGAAAAATCGCGCCGGTATATTCCAGTTCCCGGCGCAGTTCCGGCGCGTTGATCAGGTTGCCGTTGTGAGCAAGTCCGAGCGTTCCCTTTACATAATTCAGCACAAGCGGCTGCGCATTTTCCCGCGTGGAACTCCCCGCCGTGGAATACCGCACGTGTCCCACGCCGATGTCGCCTTCCAGCCGTTCCAGTGTTTCCGGCGTAAAAGCTTCGTTCAAAAGCCCCATATCTCTGACGCTCAGAATCTTATTGGGGCCTTCCGTGTCGCTGACCGCAATGCCGCAGCTCTCCTGTCCCCGGTGCTGCAGCGCATACAATCCATAATAAATGGAAGAGGCTACGTTGCCGCCGTCAAAATCGTACATCCCGAACACGCCGCATTCTTCCCGCAGCTTGTCCGTATCCTCCGTAAATGTGTTCACTTTTTCAGTCATCCCCGTTTATAACCCCAGACGTTTGAATACTTCGTTATATGCTTCCTCTACATTCCCCAAATCCCTGCGGAATCTGTCTTTATCCAGTTTTTCATTGGTGTGGACATCCCACAGACGACAGGTATCCGGCGACGTTTCGTCCGCAAGAATAATTTCCCCGTGATAACGTCCGA
>CATLGN010000269.1 GCA_949935685.1 uncultured Lachnospiraceae bacterium
GTTGACGGAACACGAGATATTCTGGAATCCCAAGCTCCAATCCTACTTTTCGCACTTCATCTTTAAATAAATCGCGTAAAGGTTCAATAATTTCTTTGAAATCCACATAATCCGGCAAGCCTCCCACATTATGATGCGATTTAATCACCGCCGATTCACCGCCAAGTCCGCTTTCCACCACATCCGGATAGATCGTTCCCTGTACCAGAAAATCAACCGCGCCGATTTTCTTCGCCTCTTCCTCGAACACTCGAATAAATTCTTCTCCGATAATCTTCCGCTTTTGCTCCGGTTCCGTGACACCCGAAAGCTTTTCATAAAAACGCTCCTGTGCATTGACACGCACAAACTGTAACTGATACGGTCCCTGCGGGCCAAAAACCGCCTCCACCTCATCCCCTTCATTTTTTCGAAGAAGACCATGATCCACAAAGACACATGTAAGCTGGCTGCCGATCGCTTTTGCCAGCATGACCGCCGCCACAGAAGAATCCACCCCGCCGGACAATGCGCACAATACCCTGCCGCTGCCGATTTTGCTTCTGATCTCCGCAATGGAATTTTCCACAAAAGAGTCCATCCGCCATGTTCCCGCACAGCCACAGATATTTCTGACGAAGTTATACAACATTTTCGTCCCTTCCTGCGTATGGAGCACCTCCGGGTGGAACTGAATCGCATACAGATTTTTTTCCCTGTTTTCCGCAGCCGCCACAGGACAATCGGCCGTATGCGCTGTTATGGCAAAACCCGGAGCCATCTGGGAAATATAGTCGGAATGGCTCATCCAGCAGATTGTACGACGCTTCACGTCCGCAAACAGCGCCGAATCACCGTCCAGCAGCACTTCTGTTTTCCCATATTCCTGAACGGGCGCCTGTTCCACCCTGCCCCCCAGGATATGCATCATCAGCTGCGCGCCGTAGCACAGCCCAAGCACCGGAATCCCCAGTTCAAACAGCTCTTTCCGGTAAGCAGGCGCATTTTCCGCATAGCAGCTGTTGGGACCGCCGGTCAGAATAATCCCTTTGGGGTTCATCGCTCTGATCTGCTCCAGTGCAGTCCGGTATGAATAAATCTCGCAGTATACATTGCACTCTCTTACCCGTCTGGCAACCAACTGATTATATTGACCTCCAAAATCAATAACCAGCACTTTTTCCTGCTCCATATTCTGCCTCCTCCTGTCGTATTCTGTCTTTCGCAACCAATCTGGTTTTCATTATAATGCACGCCCATCCTCTTTACAAGTCCTGTCCGCACCCGAAAGGCAGCAAACGCTACAAAGCTTTTCCCTCCAGAAATCTCGTCATCTCTTTTCGAAGCTCCGCAAGCTGTCGTACCGTCTTCGGATTCTCGGAAGGGAACCCAATCAGCTTTTCCCAATACCCCTGCGCTTTCACAAGTCGTACACTTTCCGGAAAAACCAGCTCATAAATCAAAGAGACATGTCCCGCTATATGGTCCACCGTCGTACGCTTCAGACTGCGCAGCGTCGCGTGATGTTCATAAAAGCTCTGCATAACGGCTTCCGTCACCTCCGCGTGATACAATTCCTCACTGGTTGTATTATAGATTTCTTCCAGCGGTGTCTCAATATTTACCCGCAGTATATCAACCTTATCCGCATCCCGCAGAATATGACAGAATTTCTCCGTTCTCGGAGCAAGCCCTTCCGCCACGCAGTAAACATTATGCATGCCAATGGCCGTACGAATCAGCGCGTCCTCCGAATCATCTTCCACATAGCGGCGAATCACGCCCGCACCGCTGCCGCCGTCCGCCGCTGCGTCTGCTGTTCCAAATAATATTTCCAGTCCCAGCGCTGCATGATCGACCGATTCCGCATCGTTAAATGTATTGTACCTGCGCAACTGCTCGAAACGCCCGATGTCATGGAGCATTCCCAAAAGCCATGCCAGCTCCTGTTCCTGCGCATCCATCCCCTCGCTGCGGGCAATCAGTCTGCACAATCCCGCCACGCGGTATGTATGTCCTATTTTCAGCGCCGTCTTCCCGTCGGATGCGTCATAACCATCCGTGTAACTGCGAAACTGCCGCAATACATTTTCTCTGTCTAATCTCATACCGGCCTCCCCGAAAGAAATTTTTCCTGCTACCCATTCTATAAACTTTCAGGAAGAAATACAAGTGTACGGCCGAAAAATAATAAAATGACGTTTCCCCATTTTTCATGTCCGAAACGCCATTGTCTCTTGTCCCCGTTTACTGCCTCAGAGCGTCAGCACTGCTCCTTCTGTATATGCAGATATTTTTCTCTTGTTGCCAGGCCGCCCCTGATATGCCGCTCCGATTTATTGACATCCAGCACCTTTCTCGCTTCCTTCGCAAGTCCCGGATTAATCTGCATCAGACGCTCGGTCACGTCTTTATGTACCGTACTCTTACTGATTCCAAACTGTCTGGCAGTCTGTCGGACCGTAGCGTTATGTTCGATGATATATCTGGCGATGCCCACTGCCCTCTCCTCAATATAATCCTTCAAAGGAAATCCCCCTGAACACATTGTTTTTACAATGTATGCAGGGAAACCGGGCGCTATGCCTTACGCCTTCCCCGATCCATATTCCGCCACAAAAAGTAAGTGATTTTTTTTCCCGTTGATGATATAATTTTTTTCGGGATTATATCCCCGATAAGACAAATGAAATTCCCAGGAGGCAGTCATGTTCAGGAAAAAACAAAAAAGCGCCCCGAAGGGCCTTCAGATCATCATTGTAGGCTGCGGAAAAGTCGGTACGACACTGATCGAACAGCTTGTCCGCGAGGGGCATGATATTACGATCATCGACCAGAATGCGGAGATCGTACAATCCATAAGCAGTCTTTATGATATTATGGGACTTGTGGGAAACGGCGCCAGCTACGGCGTCCAGATGGAAGCAGGGATCGAGAATGCCGATTTGATTATCGCCGTAACCGACTCCGATGAATTAAACCTGCTCTGCTGCACCGTAGCCAGGCAGGTCGGCAACTGCGCCGCTATCGCCCGGGTCAGAAACCCCGATTACGGAAAGGAGATCGGTT
>CATLGN010000270.1 GCA_949935685.1 uncultured Lachnospiraceae bacterium
GGTCTTAATCAGCGTCATTATCGGTGTGACAAATATCATCCCGTTTTTTGGCCCCTACATGGGGGCGATTCCCAGCGCAATCCTGATTTTGATGGTAAACCCGACGCAATGCCTGTATTTCATTATATTTATCTTTGTGTTACAACAGTTTGACGGCAATATCCTCGGCCCTAAAATCCTCGGTGATTCCACCGGTCTGGGAAGCTTTTGGGTTATCTTTTCCATCACGCTGTTCGGCGGCTTATTTGGCATTATCGGAATGGTAATCGGCGTTCCCGTGTTTGCGGTAATTTATGCGGGTATCAAGGCCGTCACAAACCATCGGCTGGAAGAGAAAAAGCTGCCCACCTCCACTGGCCAATACATCAATGTGCTCAGCGTTGCGCAGAGCGGCGCCTTCATTCAGTATGAAACGGCCCCGGGCAATGCCGACACGAAAAGCCGAAAAGCGGGACAGGGCGAAAGCCGGCTTGGATTTGGGGATTCCTGGCTTTTATTAAAACGGAAAAGTAAAAACCGACATTTTTCCATGGAAGAGACCGCGGCAAGATCAGCAAAATCAGAAGATGACAGCAAAGAGAAGGAGTAGTATATCATGAGATTTGTCATTCAGCGGGTAGTAAACGGAAGCGTTTCCGTTGCAGGAGAATCAATCGGGACAATCGGAAAAGGCTATGTCGTTCTGGCGGGAATCAGCGACGAGGACACGGAACAGACCGCTGAAAAAATGGTGCGCAAAATGCTGCATCTGCGAATCTTTGAGGACGCCGACGGAAAAACCAATCTGTCTCTGCAGGATGTACAGGGTCAAATCCTCTTTCTTTCGCAGTTTACGCTGTATGCGGACTGCCGCAAAGGCAACCGCCCGAGTTTTACCCGCGCCGGGAAACCGGAACACGCAAATATGCTGTACGAATATATGATTACACTCTGCAAAAAAGAATGTCCCATCGTGGAGCACGGCCGGTTCGGCGCGGATATGAAAGTCAGCCTGGTCAATGACGGCCCGTTTACCATTGTGCTGGATTCGTCGGATTTGCCATGACAACCTGTAAAAATGAACTGCCTGCAAGTATGCTTACAGGGAAAGGGGAAAAATGAAGAAAAAATTACTGATCACAATATTCGCTGCTTTGCTTTTGGGAGGCAGTTTTCCCGTGTGCGCCGCACCACAGGATATAAACAGCGGAACAGCCGTACAGACCAGCGCCGGAGCGGCGGTATCCAATAACAGAGACGCCCAGAACTATTATACATATGGAAACTACAACTGGAACTGGGCGCAGACGGTAAATTCGTATCTGTATGAAAATCAGTCGGGCGGGCTCACACGGGTGGAATATATCGACGGACAAATCGTAGCGGAGGATTATGACAACAATTTCCGACTTTGCGCAAGCCACAGCATTCCCATGGAGCTGCCCCTGTGGGGTGGATTTTACGCCGGAGCACAATATAATTTTGTAATTTTCGGCCAAAAAAATCCCTCTGAAAACAATGAAGCAGAGGTTGTAAGAGTCGTAAAATATTCCAAAGACTGGCAGCGTCTCGGACAGGCAAGTCTCTGTGGAGCCAATACCATCGTTCCATTTGACGCAGGCTCTCTGCGCTGCGCAGAGTATGGCGATTATCTGTATATCCGTACCTGTCACAAAATGTATAAATCAAACGACGGAAGAAATCATCAGGCAAATATGACGCTTGCAGTGCGTCAAAGCGATATGACGCTTACGGATTCCTATCATATTGTAATGAACAGCAGCGTAGGGTACGTCAGCCATTCCTTTAACCAGTTTGTCCTTACGGATCAGGACGGAAATATTGTCACACTGGATCATGGAGACGCATATCCGCGCAGTATCGTGCTTATGCGGTATAATTCCGCAAAAGCGGGAGGGAGTAAGTTCAGTGGCAGTGTCTCGGACAGCACACTGGTAACATTCCCCGGCGCAACGGGAGACAACTGCACGGGCGCCTCTGTAGGCGGCTTTGCCGAAACGGCAAATGGTTTTGTGACTGCATTTAATTATGACGGTGCCGGCGGCAGGGGAACACGTGAGATTTACATTGGTTATACGAGTAAAAACGGGCTGAATTCCAATGTATCCAAAATTACGGAATCATCGGGCATGTATACCCCTGTTCTGGCCCCTACAGGTCTCGACGGCGGATATATCATGTGGACAGACGCAAACGGCGTTTTCTATTATGCCAGATACACGGACGGCGGAACGATCGGCGTGATCGGCACGGCGGATGCCGCTTTGTCCGATTGTCAGCCCATCTGCCATAACGGCGAAGTTATCTGGTATGTCACCGCCAATAGCACGCCCGTATTTTACAGACTGGATGCAGCCGGAGCAGTTTCTATGACAATAGCAGGATAACAGTACAGGTTGACTATATTTCCTGAAAACACCAAAAAAGAGGATGCCGCGCAATCACCATCCGAAAGCGGCATCCTCTTTTTTATTCATATACGCAAAACTGCAACCGATCAGTCATAATCAAACAGAATGTCTATTTGTGCGTATTTTCCCGCTACCTGCGCCTGCGTCGGACCGAAACGCGCATTGCTCAGCGCACCGTTTCCACGCAGTGTGAGCAGATAATCGATGTGCGGATCAAAGACATAAACCGTACCGTCAGGGCCGTCCATCTGACACCACGCATGCGGCGTATAACCGCCTCCGCTTTTTGTCGTGGAACCGCCTACGATATACATCGGCAGGCCCAGTTCCCATGC
This sequence comes from uncultured Lachnospiraceae bacterium, assembly GCA_949935685.1. Classification (GTDB taxonomy): domain Bacteria; phylum Bacillota; class Clostridia; order Lachnospirales; family Lachnospiraceae; genus VSOB01. The sequence continues at coordinate 2,747 of CATLGN010000270.1, forward strand.
CATCGTCGCAAAGGTGGCACTGAAGTCATCGCAGACGCCGATTTTGGTCAGTAGTGTTACATAGGCAGTATTATAGGTGTTCAGGACATCGGGGCCTATATTGATCTCATACGTAAAAGTCTCGTCACCCACTTCCTCGTATCGGGAATCTTTTATGTTACAGATCAGATAATCATAGCAGGCTTTTAATTTGTCGTGTGTATCCATATCGGGCGTAATAATTTGTGCAAAAATGTTATCCAGCATGGCGTCCAGTTCCGGCATGCTCGTTGCCGCATCCGGATA
>CATLGN010000271.1 GCA_949935685.1 uncultured Lachnospiraceae bacterium
GTGATCCGTATTCCGGATACGGTTGTTTTTGGAAATAAGAGTTACCGCGTCACATCGATTCAAAGTTCTGCATTTACAAAGAAAAAAGCGGCGGAAGTTACGATCGGAAAAAATGTGGAGCAAATCGGAAAGAATGCATTTGCAAGCTGTAAAAAATTAAAGAAGACTGTGATCAAAAGCACAAAATTAAAAGAGATTGGAAATAAGGCATTTCGCGGATGCACAGCGATGAAAACCATTACAATCAAAAGCAAAGGAATAAAGAAAATCGGAAAACATGCTTTTCAGGGGATCAGCAAAAAGGCCGTAATCAAAGTTCCTGCCAAGAAACGAAAAGATTATACAAAACTTCTGAAAAAGGCGGGATTGAATAAAAAGATAAAAATCAAATAGAAGCCAGACCTATATAAAAATCAGATGATTTATATTAGAAATGATGAAACACGGGACTGCTGTACAAAATAAAAATTGTGCAACAGTCCCGCGTTTTAGTGTTTATTACTCCGGCATATTTGTTTTTGACGATTCCGAAAGTGTAATGAGTGCATCATTTTTTCTCATAAACAGCAGGCCAAAGGAACCAGGACCGCAGTTGCAGGCAATTGCAGAGGACGCTTTCTGCAGGTAAACCCGTTCAAACGGACAATACTGCTGTACCAGATCCTGAATATATTTGAGGCTTTTTTCATCGATTCCGGCATATGTGATAAAGAGAATACGAGTGTCAATATTTCTTGGATGCAGGAGGACTTTCCGTACATAACGTTTTGCAACATGTGCAAAATTGCCCATTTCTATGCTTCCGACTACCATTTTGCTTTTCCTGAGTACAATGATCGGATGCAGCAGAAGCGCGTCGCAGAGAATCTGTATTTTTTTGGATATGTGCCCGGATTGACACATCATATGTGTGCTGTCAATAATAAATGCCGAAGAAATATAGCGTCGGAGATATTTTACGGTTTTTACAACTTCTGACCGCGTAGCGTGATTTTCTGCCATAGACGCTGCATACAATACGATCAGGCCGAGACTGCTGGAAAGATGTCCGGAATCAATTACCGTTACGTTTTCAAACGATTTTGCTGCTTCTTTCGCATTGGCGTATCCGTCGCTGGCATGTTTTGCCATTGCTATATGAATAATATTTTGTGTTTCCGTCAGATTTTCCGCGAAAAAGCGTTCATAATCTATGACATCCGGAGGCTGGGAAAAGCCGCTGTCCCCTTCCAATAAGTGCGGCAGGAGTTCGTCTGCTTTGATTTCCCGTTCGTCTAAAAAGCGCCCATGGTCTGTGCATACATAGTATGGACAGATTGATATATTAAATTCTTTTATGAAAGATTCGGGAAGGTCGCATACGCTGTCGGTTGTAATCATAAGAGGAAGCCTCTGCGCTTTCTCAAAAATAAGTACGTCTTTTCCGATTTCTGACTGGACCGTTTCGTCGCTTAATTTTACCAGTTCCCGCGGCAGGATACTCAGCACAGCCGCTTCCAGCAGGGCGCCGCTGACCGGTTTTGCAAGATAACCGCTAAAGCCTTCTTTGCGGTAGAGAAGCTGATTATCGCTTCCGGCATTGGCTGTCAGTGCAATCACGGGCACATCCTGACATAATCCGCCAGGCTGTGAACGCAAGGCATGCAGACATTGTATGCCGTCCATTTCCGGCATTAAATGATCCATCAGAATACCGTCATAGTGGAATTTCTGCGTTAGTTTCAGACATTCCGCTCCGTCGGGCGCCGTATCGATCTGAATTTTCGTGTCGGCAAGCAGCTTTTGTACGACGATCAGGTTCATCTCATTGTCGTCCACAACCAGTATATGCGCTTTGGGGGCTTCAAAACTCTGCCGGTATTGTTCTTTGTCATGAATTTTTGTGCGGGAAGCCAGCGTAAATGTGCCAAGTTCTTTGTTGTCTACGATATCCTGTTCCAACATGACAAGAAAGGTGGAACCTTTGGTATAAACACTGTTTACACTGATTTCTCCGCCCATCAGCTCAACCAGCTGATGGACGCCCTGATTGCCCAGCCCAAAGAACGCCTGGCAGGTCCTCGGGTGGTGGTCACCGGACTGATGATGGAGCCCACGAAGCTGCTGGACATATTTACTGAAAACCGTTTTACCATTGTGGCCGACGATCTGGCGCACGAGAGCCGTCAGTTCCGCACCCTATCCCGGGAAAGCGGCGGTGTTATGGAGCGCATCGCCTGCCGGATGATTGACCTGAAGGGAGACACTTTCTTCTATGAAGAAAACAAATCGAAGGGGAACTGTCTGATCCAGCAGGTCAAGGATTCTCTGATGGAAAAGCTGGGCTATTCGGAAACTCAGGCCCACAACCTACTCTATGGCGGCGGCCTGCAGATTCAGACCACTTTAGATCCCCAGATCCAGGCGATCGTGGACGAGGAAGTCAACAACCCGGCCAACTATGCTGCCACCCGCTATTCGGTGGAATACCGGCTTTCTGTGAATCATATGGATGGAACCACGGAGCATTTTTCCGAAAAAGATATTCAGAACTGGCACAAAAATATCCTGCGGGATTCCTTTGACGGGCTATATAATACCGAGGATGCAGCTCAGGCTGACGTAGATGCCTACAAAGCCTGGCAGCTGGCTGAGGGGGACACGATTGTCGGGGAGAAGCTGACCAAGGTGTTACAGCCCCAGGTATCCTTTGTGATTATGGATCAGCGTACCGGACATGTCAAGGCAATCAGCGGCGGACGCGGTCAGAAGACCGACAGCCTGACTCTGAACCGGGCCTCTGACACTACCCGGCAGCCGGGCTCCACCTTCAAGGTGATCAGTGCCTTTGCCCCTGCCATTGACACCTGCGGAGCCACCCTGGGTACCGTGTATTATGACGAACCCTTTACCGTCGGCACCAAGACCTTCTCCAACTGGTACAGCCAGGGGTATCTCGGCTATTCCAGCATCCGGGACGGGATCATTTATTCCATGAATATCGTGGCTGTCCGCTGTCTGGTTGAGACCGTGAAACCAGAGCTGGGGAT
>CATLGN010000272.1 GCA_949935685.1 uncultured Lachnospiraceae bacterium
AGAAATCTTTGAAATAATCTTTTACAATCTTAAATGGCGCGGGTCCGATCCGAATCACCGCCTGGTGGAAATTGCGGTCGGAATATGCACTGCCCAGCATGTCTTTTGCATATTCTTTTAATTCCAGAAATTCCAGATATCCAATATAATATTTTAAATAATGCGACGGTTCTTCTACGATCAGTTCATACATGCTCTGTATCGTACTGCGGTTTGTAATCCCGAAATTTTTCAGGAATACAATGGTGTCTGCTAAGTTCCAGCCGTCGTAATGGATGCCCATGTCGATCGATGCATAGAGGCTTAACAGAGCGGATTGATTACGCATCAGAAGTTCCGCCATGTCTTCCGTAAGCCCCGCATATTGATAAGAGAGCATCTCTACATATGTCGCCCAGCCTTCGACGTAACCGGGGTAATTGAGCAGAGCGCGGATGGGCGCCAGGCCTGCCTGCGCAGATCCGGTCGTCTGGTAGAGGTGCCCGGGGAAACCTTCATGTGCGAGCGTCGTAAAGAGCTGGATGCCCGAATACTGGCTGCCTTTGTTTAAATAAATGACATTGCGGCTGATATCGTCGATCGGAGCCGTCAGGTAAAATGCCGGAGCGAGCGTTCCCTCTAAGGATTTATGGACGTAATTGAGCTGGTAAGAACTGTCTGCCGCCGGATAAAAATCTTTTTGAATTGCCTGCAGCAGATGGTCCAGCATTTCTTTCGGCTCTTTTTGGATCAGTTCCGGTTCTTTGGACGCCGCAAGGTTCGGATGTTCGGCAAGCAGCTTCTGCAGCGCCGCAAGATCCAGGCTGCGCTGCCGTTTTGTCATTTCCTGCAGCTGTTTGATGCTTTTTTCTGAGCCGGTACTGTGGCGGACGAGTGATTCGTAATAGGGTTTTCCTTTCGGAAACCGGCATAATCCGGCGTCGTTTGCGCCGCTTCCTTTTAAACGTTTCAGCGTATCCGCGAGTTTTTGATAGGACGGGATCACCGCATGTTCCACGAGAGAGCGGTTTTGGTCTTTGTAGAGTTTCTTTTTTTCCTCCGATAGATTTTTCATGGAATCAATGCGGGTTTGAAACGTGTCGATCAGATAGTTTTCCTTCGGATGCTCGGTAAATGTGCGACAGGCTTTGATGACGGCATCCGCCGCATAGTCGGACATAAACAGACCCTCTTTGGATTTTTCTTCTTCAAAACGTGCGATCTGTGAAAAGTAATCTTCTATGCAGGTGAGCAGTGCAAGATAGTCCGTCACATCACGGGGATCCTGAAAGGCATATTCGGCCAGTAAAATGGGGAGTTCGGACTGTATGCCGGTCGTTGGGCGCAGCGGTTCCTCGTAATAATAAAAATCGGAGGAAGAAAGCGTTTGTTCGCAGTAGTCCTTTAAAATATCGTGCGTCAGCTGCTGTTTGGTATCAAGCGCTTCATATTGAAATCCGTCGAGAGCGGCGGAAATATTTTCGGCCGAAGAGGCGGAGGTTTCCCAATCTTTTTTGGAAAGCGAGCCCAGGGAAATTTTATGACTGTCGATACCGAACTTCTTTGGGTCGGCAAGCGTATAGTGCAGGTGAATTGTGTTTTGCCGCAATTCCTCGGTAAAGAGTTTCTCGGTATAATTGTCAAAAGAACGCTGCTCTTTTGGAAGTTTTACGGAGGAAAAGAGATGGGAAGGCGTGCGGCAGCCCGAACAGGAAACCGTCAGGACGGTTAGGGCAAGGCAGCCGGCAAGAATTCGTTTTTTTAATATCTGTAGCAAAGCAATTCCTCGGAAAGGTTGTTTTACAGCAATATATGAAAACCGGCATGGGTTTATGAAACAGAAATCTGCGGCTCATACGAATAGAAGCGGCGGCATAAGCTATAGAAAGAAACGGAAAGTAAGAAGAAAGACTGCTATGAATTATTTATGGGGATGTATGATCGTGATCGGAGTAGTATTTGCTGCGTTTAACGGGACGCTGCCGGAGGTTACAGAGGCGGCGATCGGTTCCGCCAAAGAGGCCGTGGCGCTTTGCATTACGATGATGGGGATTATGTCGTTTTGGGTAGGTATTATGCGGATTGCGGAACATGCCGGAATCGTCAGAGGGGCGGCGCGCAGAATGACGCCGTTTCTGCGGTTTTTGTTTCCGGGAATTCCCAAAGAGCACCCGGCGAATGAGTTTATTGCAGCGAATATGATTGCCAATGTGTTTGGGCTCGGATGGGCGGCGACGCCGGCGGGGGTGAAGGCGATGGAGGAGCTGGCGAAGCTGGAGGCGGAGCGGGGAAATCCGGAGTATCTGACAGAGAGTGGGAATGTTTCTGTCAGCCCAGGAAAAAGGCAGGGAGATACAGGAAAAAGCAGAGGTATGAATCCACTGGCGGCTGGTGGAAAGACTGGCAGAGTCGCCAGCAATGAGATGTGTACGTTTTTGATACTTAATATTTCGTCATTGCAGCTGATACCTGTGAATATGATTGCGTACAGGCAGCAGTACGGGAGCGTAAACCCGGCGGGGATCATTGCTCCTGCGATTGTGGCGACATTTGTGAGTACGGCGGTGGCTGTGGTGTATTGTAAGGTGAAGGATAGAAGGCTGAGAGCGTAAAGGTTTACTAATCAAAAATCATGCATATATTACAGGGATTTTGCCGGTTAAAAAATACGGCACACAGTCGGCTCTGAATAATTTCCGAGAGCATACGATGCTTAGTTCCAGACAGATGGCAAAATACGTTGGATTGACAGAGACAGAAGTAAGGATTATTTGTAAAAAGCACGATGTGCCATTTAAAGAGATAAAAAGATGGTATGATGGGTATTATTTTGAAAAGGTAGGGCATGTTGATAGTCCCAATTCTGTCATTTAGGCTGTAGATAGCAGGGAATTCGGAAATTATTGGTCAGGAACAGAGACTTATGAGTCTTTCATGATGTATATTGCAATGGACTTTGATGGATTAAGACAATTGATTGCAGACATGTTGGGAGGTCAGCGGTGTAGTATTGATGTGGAATTTTTTCAAAATGATATCACTTCATT
>CATLGN010000273.1 GCA_949935685.1 uncultured Lachnospiraceae bacterium
TGCCGGAATATTATGCTGCATGTCCGGCACTTCCACATAACTGATCGCGCCGCCGGAAGACAATGCCTGAAACTCCGATTCAAATTTCAGCTTGGCAAACGCGTCGATCTCCTCCGTCACCTTGACATGATAGCTGTTCGTAATATATCCCTTGTCCGTTACGCCGTCCACGATGCCAAACCGCCGCTGCAGACATTTGGCAAACTTATAAGTCGTACTCTCAATCGGCGAACCGTAAATGCTGAATCCGATATTCGTCGCCTCTCTCCAGCGGTCGCACGCCTGATTCATATAACGCATCACTTCCAGTGCAAACGGTTTGGCCGACGGATCCGTATGCGACTTTCCGGTCATATATTTCACACATTCGCACAGTCCCGCATATCCGAGCGATATGGTCGAATACCCGCCGTACAGCAGCCTGTCAATCGTCTCGCCCCGTTCCAGCCTCGCCAGCGCGCCATACTGCCAGAGAATCGGCGCCGCATCCGACAGCGTTCCCTTTAACCGCTCATGGCGGCACATAAGCGCCCGATAACACAGATCCAGCCGCTCGTCAAATATCTTCCAGAACCTGTCCCTGTTCCCGCCCGAAGACAACGCCACATCCACCAGATTGATTGTCACCACGCCCTGATTGAATCTGCCATAAAACCGATAGACGCCGTTTTCGTCCTTCCAGGGAGACAGTGCGCTCCGACATCCCATAACCGGAAAACAGTTGCCTTCTTTCAGCTGCTTCATAATCTTTTCCGAAATATAATCGGGCACCATCCGTTTGGCCGTACACCGCGCAGCCAGTTCCGTCAGATAAAAGTATTCGCCGCCCTCCCCGATATTATCCTCCTCCAGCACATAAATCAGCTTGGGAAACGCCGGCGTAATAAAAATGCCCCTTTCATTTTTTACGCCCTGAATGCGCTGATTGAGCATTTCCTCAATAATGAGCGCCAGATCTTTTTTCTCCTGCGCATCTTTGGCCTCGTTCAGATACATAAAGACCGTCAGAAACGGCGCCTGTCCGTTTGTCGTCATCAGGGTAATGACCTGATACTGGATTGTCTGCACGCCTTTCTCGATCTCCCGCCGCAGCCTTTTTTCCACAATATGATGCAGCGTCTCCTCCGAAGGCCGCGCGCCCGTCAACTCCATATCTTCCAATACTTCCCGCCGGATTTTCTCCCGCGAAATCTGTACAAACGGCGCCAGATGCGTCAGCGATATGCTCTGCCCGCCATACTGGCTGCTCGCAACCTGCGCCACAATCTGCATGGCGATATTGCAGGCCGTGGAAAAACTGTGCGGCTTATCGATAAAGGTTTCGCTGATTACCGTGCCGTTTTCCAGCATATCTTCCAGATTGACCAGATCGCAGTTATGCATATGCTGTGCAAAATAATCGGAATCATGGAAATGAATCAGCCCTTCCTTGTCCGCTTCCACAATATCCGCCGGCAGCAATAGCCTTCTCGTCAGATCCCGGCTGACCTCACCGGCCATATAATCCCGCTGTACGCTGTTGATCACCGGATCTTTGTTTGAATTTTCCTGCATGACTTCTTCATTATTACATTCGATCAGCGATAAAATCCGCCCATCCGTCGTATTGCTCTTACGGACAAGAGAACGGGTATAACGATACCGCACATAGCACCGCGCCACATTAAACGCGCCCTGTGCCATAATCTGATTCTCCACCATATCCTGCATCTCTTCCACCGAGACGGCCCGATTCATCCGATTGCACTTAAAATGAATATATTCTGACAGCTCCTGAATCTGCTCCTGTGTCAGTTCCTGACGCACCGCAGCCTTATTCGCCTTCTGCACCGCGGCCTGAATTTTGGTAATATCAAAATCCACTTCCGAGCCGTTGCGTTTGATTACCTTCATCCTTCCACATCCTCCTCACCAATGTGCCCGTGCCTGTCCATGAAATACAGACCGGCCGCCGGGTTTTACTATTATATCCCATTGTGATAATAAAAACTGTTGTGCACGGAACACTTTTGTTTTATAATACCAGATATAGTATGACAGCAAGTACAGAGCATCAATATATGGGGGATTTCGGCGGTATCATGATTTCTGAAAAATTTATGGATTATATTCTGGAAACCTTCCGTCCCAGACGGAAAGCATTTGGAAAGGGAGAATTGATTCTGGAAAAAAACACACCGGAAGACAGTCTCTGTCTCCTTGTCAAAGGCGTCGCTTATCTGTGCATCGAAAACGAGAACGGCGACAAACAACTGCTGGACTATTTCACGAAGGGCGGCGTCATCTGTTATGAAATGCTGCCCGACATCCGCGGCGGTCATTGTTTCATACAGGCGAAATATCCCTGTACGGCAGCCTTTCTGTCGCACCACGAGCTGATCAGCCACATGCTGCAGCAAAGAGACGAGGAACTGGCCGGGCTTTGCTCCGAGCTGTTCCGTTCCGCCCTGTCCGTCCGCAACCGCCACTGTCACATCTTACAGCAAAAAACAATTCGCGGCAAGCTCCTCGCCTTCCTCCATGATCTGCAGACGCGGCAGGGCAGCGCGACAGTGCGCATCCCCATGCCCTACTCCGATCTGGCCGATTATCTGACCATCGACCGCAGCTCTCTGATGACCGAACTAAGCAGGATGCACGGAGAGGGTCTGATCGAAAAAAAGGCACGGGAAATTCATATAATTATGCATCCCGGCAACTGACGGCAGCCTGTCCCGAAATCAGTTTTTTATTTTGAGAAACAGTTCCCTGTCAAAACGCGGCTGAAACTGCCCGATCTGATCCGCTATGGCTTCACAGCATTGCTTTACCTCCGGATTGGCCGTCCCCGCCTTGTTCCGCTCTTTGTATACATGCGCCCATTCCGTGAGATTGACTTTAAAAATAAAGTTGCTCGGAATGCTGAGCATATAAAGTCCCCGCTTTACATCCGAACTGTCTTTCATATCTTCCCGGATATAACCGTTGACGGTTTTCACGAACCGCACGCCGTCCCGCTCCAGCACATCCGGCGCAGCGAT
>CATLGN010000274.1 GCA_949935685.1 uncultured Lachnospiraceae bacterium
GGAGGAACAGCTTTGCTCTCTGCCCGGGATCGGCAGGGCAAAAGCGCAGGCGGTCATAGCATATCGCAGCGAGCATGGTGACTTTGCCCGCACAGAGGATATTATGAAGGTAAGCGGCATCGGGCAGAGCAATTATGAAAAAATAAAAACGCGTATTACCGCGGCGCGGTAGTGCGTAAGAGGGTGCGGGTGGTACGCATCGCCGGAGGGAAAAATGGCAAATCGTGTTTTGGTTGTGGACGATGAAAAACTGATCGTGAAAGGAATTCGTTTCAGTCTGGAACAGGACGGGATGGAAGTGGAATGTGCCTACGACGGGGAAGAAGCGCTGGAAAAGGCAAAGCAGAATACGTATGACATCATTCTTCTGGATATTATGCTCCCCAAACTGACCGGACTGGAAGTATGCCAGCAGATACGGGAGTTTTCGTCGGTTCCGATTGTGATGCTGACGGCCAAAGGCGAGGACATGGACAAGATACTCGGACTGGAATACGGCGCGGACGATTATATTACCAAGCCTTTTAACATACTGGAAGTGAAAGCGCGGATCAAAGCCATTATGCGCCGGACAACGGCGCGGCGTAAAAGCGGGCCGCCGGAGAACCGGACGCTGACGTCCGGTGATCTGCAGATTGATCGTGATAACAGGAGAGTTACCATTTCCGGAAGAGAGATCAACCTGACGGCGCGGGAGTTTGAGGTGCTGGAGCTGCTTGTCTTAAACCCGAACAAGGTTTACAGCCGGGAGAGCCTGCTGAAAATCGTGTGGGGAGCGGATTATCCGGGGGATGTCCGCACAGTGGATGTCCACATCAGGCGGCTGCGGGAGAAGATCGAGACCAATCCCAGTGAACCGAAGTATGTCTATACGAAGTGGGGCGTTGGTTATTATTTTAAAAATTGACGGGGCCTGACGGATGCTTGCAAAATGGAAACAGTTTCTTGGAAAAATAAAAATTCTGCGAAGTCTGAAAGCACGGCTTTTCTTTATCATATTATTGGCAGGCATTATCCCCAGCACGGGAATGCGCTATGCGATTCTGCAAAGTTATGAAGACCGGTCAGTCAGTGTGCGGATTGCGGATGTACAGAATCAATTTAAGATTCTGGCCAATCATCTGATCATTTACGGGTATCTGCACGATACCTCCTCGGAGGTGGTCAACTCGGAGCTCGATCAGCTTTCCAATCTGTACGACGGCCGTGTACTGATCATCGACAAAAATTTCAAAGTAATCAAAGACACATATGGGATCAGCGAGGGGAAAACGGTCATTTCCGAGGAAGTGATCAAGTGTTTTAAAGGCACTTCGACGACCAACTATGACAGAAAGAATGGCTATATCGAGATTACGACGCCGATCGTTGACACAGTGGTAAGCACAGGCGCGGCGTCGCCGAAACCGGAAGACACGGGGGAAGCGAATCTGGCCGAAGGCGTTATTCTTTCGAGCGTTTCCACGAATACGATTATGACTACGCTGGACATTCTCAACAGGCGGGCGCTGATCGTCGAGCTGATTGCCCTTGTCTTTATTGTAGCCATAGCGCTGGCGATGGCGAAACTGCTGACGGCGCCTTTCGAGCGGGTGACGCAGGCGATCAACGATGTCAAGGCGGGTTTTACCGACGAACAGATTTCGGTCAACGATTATGTGGAGACGGAACATATTGTGGACGCGTTTAATCAGCTTCTCGGCAGGATGAAGGTACTGGATGACTCCCGGCAGGAGTTTGTATCCAACGTGAGTCATGAGTTGAAAACGCCGTTGACTTCCATGAAGGTACTGGCGGATTCCCTGCTAATGCAGGAGGAAGTTCCGGCGGAGCTGTACAAGGAGTTTATGACGGATATTGCCAATGAGATCGAACGGGAAAATAAGATCATCAACGATCTGCTTTCTCTCGTTAAAATGGATAAAAAAGCGGCTGATATTAATATTACATCGGTCGACATCAATGAACTGCTGGAACTGATCTTGAAGCGGCTGCGTCCGATTGCGCGAAAAAAGGAAATCGAGATTATCTTCGAGAGCATCCGTCCGGTGACGGCGGAGGTGGATGAAGTGAAGCTGACGCTTGCCTTATCCAATCTGGTGGAAAATGCCATAAAGTATAATAATCCGTCGGGATGGGTCAAAGTGACGCTGGATGCCGATCATCAGTTTTTTTCCGTGGAAGTGGCGGATTCCGGTATCGGAATTCCCGAAGAAGCGCAGGAGCATATTTATGAACGGTTTTATCGGGTGGACAAATCCCATTCCCGGGAAATCGGCGGTACGGGGTTGGGACTTGCCATTACAAGAAGCGTTATTCTGATGCATCGGGGTTCCATCAAAGTGATGAGCGAGGAGGGGAAGGGCACAGTCTTCACCGTAAAGATTCCTCTGATTCATCCGGTGTAAAGGAGGCGGCGGAAATTGAGGAAACAAAGAAAGGCCGGGATTTCGTCGGTCATTATGTTCTGTCTGGTCGCGCTGTTTGTGGCGGGATGCGGGCAGAGCGGCGATACGGACGGAAAACAGTCTGTCAATATATACTATCTGAATAAAGAAGAGACACGCATTGTCGGAGAGCCTTATGCGCTGCAGGAGGAGGAGACGAGCGGGCAGATCGGGGAACTGTTGCTGCTTCTGTCGCAGGCGCCGGACGATGCGGAAAACAAAGCGGTGATCAGCAGCGCCTTCTCTCTGCTGGATGTGGTGTTGGATGAAGGACAGGTGATTCTGACTGTGGATGAAAACTATCGCAATTTGGACCCTGCGGCGGAAGTGCTGACGCGGGCCGCTCTGGTTCGTACGCTGACACAGTTGGATGCGGTAGAGTATGTTTCGATGAAAGTGCGCAACGATCCGCTGACAGACCGATCGGGCAATCCGATCGGCATTATGGAGGCGTCCATGTTTATCGATAACGCCGGCGACGAGATCAATACGTATGAACGGGCGCGTCTGACGCTTTATTTTACGGATGAGAGCGGCACAAAGCTGATTGAAGCGAGCCGTTCGGTAGT
>CATLGN010000275.1 GCA_949935685.1 uncultured Lachnospiraceae bacterium
GATCAATGGAATCGAGCTGTTAAAGCTGCTGAAACTTTCACAGCGTATGCGTGATGTGCCGGTGTTGCTGGTGATACCGCTGGAGCGGGAAAAGGAAAAAAACGAAGCGATGGATTATGGCGCGGAAGACATTATATTGTCGCCGTTTGACAATCGGACGGCGGCAAACCGTATCCGCAATATTCTGGCGGCCAATGCCCGTCCGCTGTGCATCAATGTGATGGAAGAGATGGTGGAGCGGGAACTGGATAAATGCATCGATTCTCTGGGGCTTTGCAGATGCCTGCAATGCAGAAAAGATGTCCTCTCATTATCGCTGAACCGCTTAAAACCCCGTTATGTTTCCTCTGAAAAGGGAAAGCTGTTGTCATGCCTGGATCAGATGTCTTATGACTGTGTTCCGGAAATGTTGCGCGCGCTGACGGAAAGCGCGGAGATCGTAAAAAGGAATCCGAATCACTGACCGAAAAAATGACGTTACGCCTGCAGCGGTTGTCATTGCCCGCTGCAGGCGTATTCTTTTCTATTTTTTCTTATTCATGACCTGCATAATTTTATCCATGCGGGCGATTTCCTCGGGGGTGCTGTGCGCTTTGACGACGCTGACGACAGCGTCCATTTCTTCTCTGGAAAAATTGATGGCGTTGTCTTTTCCCCGTTTGGTAATATTCATCAGAAAGGGAAGCAGTTCTTTGGGAGAGAGCTTCCTGCCTTCAAATACCATCATCTGTAAAAAGTCAAGTTTTGCCTTATCGATACCTGCCAGAGCCGGGTCTTTCATCCATTCCGGTTCATTCATCGCTGATTCCTCCTTTTAACAGTTCCATCAGTGCCTGTTGTTCGGGATTTAACATGGATAACAGCATATCCATGTCCGGCATTTGCATGCCGCCCTCACCGCCGGGCCCTTCGCCAGTCGGGGAAGTTTCCGACATTGTCTGCATCATCTCCATCATTTCCATCATCTCCCTGTAAGTTTCCATTGCAGACAGCATCTGCTCCATCTGCTGCAGTTTCTTTTTCTGAGCGTCACTGCAAAAGGGATAAAGAGAGGGGAGAATGCTGCGAAAGTCCGGTTTCTGTCCGGATGCCGGTTCAAACAGGCGGTGGGAATGCTTTTCAAAATAGGAAATGGTATACTGCAGTTCCTGATATTTAATATAAATGGCAAGATATTTCTGCATAGGACGGTCAAGACATGGCAGGATCGTTTTCATGATCTGTATCCGGTTTGTTGTAAACAGCATATCAAATGCCGCAACATTGTCCTGCTCTTTTTCATCCATAGGAATATCTCTCCATCTTCATTATTAAGATTTATGCCATATGGGCGGAAGATATGCAGAAAAGGGGCAGTGATTGCCCCTCTCCGTATCTGCCCGGAAGCCCGGGCAGACAAAACGTTATCTCACAAAGCGGGCAGAGAAGCCCGCATGAGCCAGAACGGCTCTTTTAGAAGAATCGGAAAGATAAATCAGCAGCAGCAAAGCAGGATCAGGATCCAGAGAATGTTGCTTCCGCATCCACAACCGCATCCGTCATTGTTTCCGCCGCAGATATTGAAGCTTCCGCATCCGCATCCGTTGCCGCCGCCAAAGCCGCCGTTGCCGCACAGGCAGAATAAAATGATGATCCAGAGGAAATTGCTGCCGCATCCGCAGTCGTTGGAAGGAGCATTGTTGCATCCACAGGAAGTAGCTGTTAAGTCGCTCATATAAGCCTCCAAAAGTTTATTTATGGTTTATACTATGTGCGGAGGCTTGCCATGTTTCTGAAAAATGCAGAATAATTTTTTGACAGGGCGCGCGGGGCGACATATCATATCGGAAAGAGGAGGCATGATGGTTTCTCCGATTGTATTGCTAAAGTACTAATTATTGACAAAGGGCTTGCAATTCTCACAAGATATTGTAAAATATATGGTATATATGGCATGCGTTATCCTGCGCTTTGCACAGGATACATGCCGAGAACGTGCAGGAGGAGATGCGCAGGTTGGCGAAGAAAAGTTTGAAAAAGCTGGCGGCCGAGTATCATCTGGAAGCGTACGATGAGAAGATGCAGAAGGCGATCCTTCTCCAGTTAAAACGCCGGGCCAGGCGGCGCAAATTGATTACGGCGCTCTGTACGGTGCTTGCGGCAGGGAGCCTTGGCTATTTTGCAGGATATTATTATCTGGCGGACCGATCGGGCAGCCAGTTTGCGGAATTGTCGGATCTGAAGACGAAAGAGCCGGTGGCAAGACAGCCCTCGCGTCCGCAGAAGCCGGAAGAGAAAGAGATACCGGAGATTCTGGATGAATATAAAAATTTATATAATAAGAACAGAAGTATAATAGGATGGGTAAAAATTGACGATACAAATATAGACTATCCCGTTATGCAGTCGCCTGATGAGGAATATTATCTGACGCACAATTTCAATCAGGAATATGACAGAAACGGTTCTATTTTTATGGATCCGGACTGCGATGTACTGAAGCCGAGCACCAATCTGATTCTGTACGGACATCATATGCGGTCCGGCAATATGTTCGGGGATCTGGATCAATATGAATCCAGGGAATATATGGAAAAACATGACACCATCTATTTCGATACGCTGTATGAGAAGGGCGTCTGGAAGGTAATGTATGTATTCCGCGACAGGCTTCGGCAGGACACGGAGATTACATTTAAGTATTATCAGTTTATCGAGGCGAATTCTGCGGAAGAGTTTGCTTCCAATATGAATGCAATGGCGGAAATGTCCTTTTATGACACGGGCGTCAGGGCGTCCTATGGCGATCAGTTGCTGACACTGTCCACCTGCGACAGCAGGGAGGAGGACGGCAGGTTTGTAGTAGTGGCGAAGCGTGTGCAATAGCATGTTTCAGAGGAGAAGGAGTATAATGGCTAAGACGGAAAAAAAGAAAAACAGAAAACTGCGCAGGCGCGTACGGCGCACTACGGCGGTTATCCTGCTGATTACTTCGATAATTGTGGCAGCGATTCCGGTGCCGGAGAATGT
>CATLGN010000276.1 GCA_949935685.1 uncultured Lachnospiraceae bacterium
ATCGCAATAAAACGGCGGATTGATCAGCGCGCCCTCGGACTTCCCCAGAAGCTCCTTTACCGTCTCCCGAATCCCCGCGAGATCGGTGCGGTCCATAAAATTCAGCTTCTGCAGTATCCTGCGGCAGACCATCATTTCTTCCACCACACTGTCGTCGGCAAGATACGCGATTCCTGCATCTCTTCGTTCTCTGTTTGTCATTGTCCTCTCTCCTTATTAATAATCCAAACTTGACTTTCTCCCCGCGCCATATTATAGTAATACCGAAAACAAACTACATATATTACACGCTAGGGGTGCTTATTGCTGAGACAAAACGGCGCAGACCGTTTGAAACCCTCATTACTTGAACCGGATAATACCGGCGTAAGGAAGCGGAGCATGGACGTATGCTCTCCTGTCAGCAGCCCCTCTTTTTGTTGTAATGCAAAGGAGGATTTTTTTATGTTGTACGAAGTCGTTACCAACGAATGGAATGAAGTGACCTATGTCCCGACCACACTGGGCAATCTGCTTCTGGCCGCCATCATTGTCAATTTATTGCTGGCCGCCATGTTTCTTTCCGCAAAGAAAAGCCGGAAGCTTTCCGTCAGACAGCTTGCGTTCTGCGCGGCGGCCATCGCTCTGGGAACCGTGCTCTCCAATATCAAGCTGTTTCATTTCCCCACCGGCGGTTCCATCACGCTGCTCTCCATGCTGGTCGTCTGTCTGCCCGGCTACTGGTTTGGCCTCGGAGCCGGTCTGATGACGGGCGTCGCCTACGGTCTGCTGCAAATGCTCATTGATCCCTATATCCTCTTTCCGGCACAGCTGATCGTGGATTATCTGCTCGCCTTCGGCGCGCTGGGGCTTTCCGGCGTCTTCACGCAGGCAAGGCACGGACTTATCAAAGGCTATCTTACCGGCGTACTGGGCCGGTATGGATTCGCCGTCGTCTCCGGCTGGATCTTCTTTGGCGCCTACGCCTGGGAAGGATGGGATCCGCTTCCCTATTCGCTGGTCTATAACGGTATCTACATTTTTGCGGAAGCGGCCGTCACCATTGTCCTGCTCCTGCTGCCGCCGGTCAAACAGGCAATGGCCAGAGTGAAACAGACCCTGTCATAACAGAGACGGAAGTACAAGGCAAAACCGACAGCGGCCGTGGGACGCATCTTCCACAGCCGCTGTTTCCACACATAATTTTCTCATTTCTCCGACACTTCCACATATTTTGGCTCTTCCACCATAAATCCCTGCCGCTTCAACGCCTCCGTATCCATCACATGGCGGTTATCCATCGTTTTCATAATATCCGTAATCTCAATATCCCGGTTGCCGCGCAGCTCCAGATCAATCACACTGTTATCCCGGAAATTTAACAGTACAGGGCGCAGAATATTGCCGGGATTGACACTGATCACAAGCGCCTTGTCTCTCGTATTCAGTTCCACGCTTGTGCCGGGCGCCAGAATATGAATCGAATTGAGCAGCCCTTTGACCGCCTTTTCATCATAGACGTCGGGATGCTCCAGCAGATGTCTGACCGCCGTCACCTCGGACGACGGATTCTGCCCAAACTGCATGGCAGTCATCTGATCGTATGTCTGCGCCACCGTCATGACTTTCGCCTCATCGGAAATATGGATATCCGGCTTTTGCCCGTCCTGAAAGTCCCGGATACAGCGGTAACACTGCCCACAGATCCGCTTCACCGAAGCGTCCCCCATATATGCCTGATCCAGAATCCGAAACCCCTCCGCCTGCATATTATCGAGAACACGCTTTTCTTCCGCATCCAGATCGTTTTTCCCGATCATGTCGCGGGGAAGGCGAAGCTGCCCGATGTCATGCAGAATCGCCGCGCGGACTGCCGAATGCTGCACGTTTTTCCCCAGTTTCATGGCATGGCAGATCATCGCGCACAGAATCGCCACATTCAGCGAATGTTTATACAGATAATCTTCCCGGCTCCGCAGGCCCTGAATAAAATTGATCTTGTGGTCCAGATTCCCGTAACTGCGAATAATATTGCTGACAATCGTTTCCACCTTGCCCACCTTGCGGGTATCCCACAGCCGTTTCATTTCCTCCTCAATGCTGAATACCTGCATCATCTGAAAACGCTCAAATTCCAGATCATCCGCTGTCATCGGCGGAACAGGCTCCGCCGGTTCCAGAATAAAAATTCCGATCAGGCCAAACGTTCGAATACTCAAAATACCCTGCCCCGTCAGTTTGGAGTTCCTCTCATACAATAAAACGCCGTTTCTGTTGTAAATCGGCCGCGCCAGACGCATGCCGACTTTCAGATCATCACTTTTTACAAATTGCATTGCCCTCACCCCTCAGAATTTTTGACTAAGAATCCCCATCATTCCCCATCATTCGCAAAACCGGCAAACACATACCATGCAGCCGCCTGCAGTACGCTCTCATGCTGCATCCAAATCCTCGGATACTGCCCCGCCGGAAGCGGACACGGCACATTGCCCGTCTCAAAGGTAATGGAGCGGACAGGCGTCTCACCGCTGTATATCCAGTCAAGATAACTGCCCGACGCGCCGCCTCCTCCCATCCGCCGATAGGGGACAAGCGACAGCATATAGGAAGAAAACACCGTATTGAGATCCGTGTATCTGCTCTCGGTCGTATTCCAGTATGCCACTTCCCCCATCGAATGATAGCTGATCACCACAGCCGGCTGATACTGCAGGGTGACAGACCCGAGCGAGGCCGCTTCCGGCTCCGAAAAGGGCATCAGACCCGCATACCCTGCATAGGAGGGCTGTACGGCGCTCGTGCCGGCCGCAAAACCAAAGGGAAAGTTTTTATTCAGATCCACGCCGCGTGCATTGGCTTTCCACTTTCTCAGATACACGTCATACGGACTTTGTGTCCGTCCCGCGGCAACGTCATATGCATAACAGACCCGCACCATCTGTACCAGCTCCGGCGAACGCAGGCCGCCCTCCCCAAACTGGCTGATGGCAATGCCGTCAGGATTGACCATCGGTATGATATGGACCG
>CATLGN010000277.1 GCA_949935685.1 uncultured Lachnospiraceae bacterium
GCCCAGATTATCATGCCCTTCCACTTCCCCGATAATTGTGATCAGATGCACGTTGCCCATCGTCGTCTGTCCCGTCTCTTCGATGCGCTCATCCCGGTGCTTTTCGTCTTCCCGCTTCTCCGACCTGGCTCCTTTGTCTCCATTGTTCTGATATGCCGGATTTTCACTTTTGTTCTGTACATTCTTGTGATTTTTATGATTTTTTGCCATAATGACTCCTTTATATAAAAAAGAGCAGTCCGCTCTTTTTCAAGCGTTCTGCCCTCTATTATCCACAGTTTTCGTGGAATCATTCGTCAAATATCAAAATCTTCCTGCCCTTCCCCGACTTCCACATCAAATTCCAGAAGTTCCGGCCCCGGCTCAAAATCAAACTGGAGTTCCCGCCGCTTGTGCTTTTTCGGAAGCGGCAGCGGATTGGGAATATACTGGATTTCTTCTGAAGATTTCTCTTTATCTGTCACGTTTCTGCTCCTTTACCGCGTTCAGGTATTCTGCCTGTAACCGCTCTACCATTTCCTGATATTTCTCCCGACACGCCTCGTTCTCGCCTTCTTCGATCAGTCTGACACAGGGACTGATGTAGGTCTCATACAGTTCCCGGTAAATCGACGCATGTTCCTTTTGCTTATTAACCCGTTTGACAATGGTCGGCGCCAGATCATAATACTGTGCGATCAATGCCTCGCCTCCCGGCGCTGCGGAAAGATAATTGTCCCGATACGCTTTTAAAACCTGCAGCTCATAGCAGTCGCGCGGCTTGTTCAGGCTTTCGCAGACCGCCGTCGTGATATAACAGAGCTTCCTGCGGAATCCCTCTTTCAGAGCGTCATAGGTGGCCGCCTGAATATTGCTTTTTTTAAAGACAGAGGACCATTCCCGGCAAATACAGTCTGCCAGACCGGCCAGACCCGCATCCGTATACAAAATCGCCGGCAGCACATATGTCACCATATACATATTCATCGTCATCTGCAGCGATTCCCTGCCCAGTTTGCCCACACCGCTGTTTTCCATTGCCCGCCGGGCAGCGTCTGTCATAATCTCCGCAAGCGTTTCCTCCGCCTCTGTCCTCTCGGGGGCCGCATACATGATGCTTTGCATCATTTTCAGTTCCTTCTGATATGCAATCAGATAACTCTGGAAACTGCCCTCATACTGGTTCCGCTGAAAGCCTTTTACCGTCTTTTCCACATTGCAAAAAAGGGTGTCGGCACATTCCCGGAACAATCCCAGCTCCGCCGCATAATCACCCGCATCGCCTTCCTCTGTATCTGCCACGGCAAACGGCTCTCCGCAGAACATACAGATAATCTGGCTTCGGCCTTCCGGAATCTGCATCACTTCCCTGCATTTCGGACATCTGCCCTCTCTGTATACCACCATTTTGTTTTCCCTCTCTCCGGCGACTGCTCCTCTATTCATCCCAGTTCGTATACACGGCCTGTACGTCGTCGTCTTCATCCAGTATGTCCAGTGTGCGCTGCAGATTTTTCACGTCTTCTTCTGACGACAGCGCGACATAATTCTGCGGGATCATCGTCACCTCCGCCGACGCCATCGCAATGCCCGTGTCTTCCAGCGCCTTTCTGACGCCTTCCAGCGCATCCGGTTCCGTTATGATCTCGTAGCTGTCCTCTTCCTCAGAAAAATCCTCCGCTCCCGCATCGAGCGCCGTCATCATCAGGTCGTCGCCATCGCCGTCGTACGCCTCTTTGTCTATGATAATCTGACCCTTTTTGTCAAACATAAAGGACACACACCCCTGCGTGCCGATGCTGCCGCGTCCCTTCGTAAATGCGCTCCTGACATTGGCAGCGGTGCGATTTTTATTGTCGGTCAGCGCATCGACGATAATCGCGATACCGCCCGGCCCGTAGCCTTCGTATGTAACATACTCATAATTGACATTACCCGAATCGCCGGCCGCCTTTTTAATGCCCCGCTCGATCGTATCGTTGGGCATATTATTGGCCTTGGCCTTGGCCACGACCGCGGCAAGGCGGAAATTGTTATTGACATCCGGGCCGCCCTCTTTAACGGCTACCGCAATCTCTCTGCCGATAATGGTAAATATTTTTCCCTTTGCGGCATCATTCTTTTCCTTTTTATGCTTGATATTTGCAAATTTTGAATGTCCTGACATGTATCCCTGTTCTCCTTTTCTGATTTCCCTATGTAAAAGAGCTCCGCCCTGCAAAATTCCGCACCGTAAGCTCAGTCCTCCCCGCTTTCGGCCGCCGCACTCTGTACCGTCTCCGGTGAAGGCTTCGTCACCAGTACGTTTTCAATCATCCTGTTTTTCACGGAAAGCACCTTGAAATGCCAGCCGTCCACATCGGTCTCAAACTTTTCTTCGTCGTCCGGAATCTTGTCCATTCTGGCAATCAGGAAACCGTTCAGCGTTTCAAAGTCCTCCTCGTCAAAGACGATGCCGAAACGTTCTTCCAGTTCCTCCAGCGGCGTCAACCCTTCTATCACGTATTCATTTTCGCTCTTTTCCTCAATGTGGCCTTCTTCTTCGTCATACTCATCCATAATATTGCCGACGATTTCTTCCAGTATATCCTCCATGGCCACCAGCCCCGCTGTCTGACCGTATTCGTCAATGACGATGACCATCTGTATTTTCATGGCCCGCATATTATGAAAAAGGACATCGATATTTCTCGTCTCCGGGATAAACCTTGCTTCCCGGACAAGCCCTTTGATATTCTTGATCTTTTTTTCGGCAATCGCAGCGCTCTTTGTCTCCCGCATACGGACGGCGTCCTTAAAATGCAGGATTCCGATAATATGATCAATATCTCCGTCATAGACCGGGTACCGGCTCTTATTTTCTCCGATAATAAAGGTTATGACTTCCTGCAATGTCATATTGCCGTCCAGCCCAACAATATTTTTGCGGCGCACCATAATATCCTGCGCTTCCTTGTCGCCGAACTCAAAGATATTGGTAATCATCTCCGCTTCGCTTGCCAGCAGCACACCCT
>CATLGN010000278.1 GCA_949935685.1 uncultured Lachnospiraceae bacterium
AGCGTGCGGTTAAATACGGTACTGCGCAGTCAAATATTCAGAACATGTTAAAATAATTCGCTGTTAGTTCCGATTACAATTCGCCGTTCAACAAGAAAAAGCGAGAATCATAAAAAATGGTTCCGTCAAGCCCCGCCCCGGAAAGTTCACATACAATTCGGGACGGATTTTTACAATTCGTGCCACGGCTATGGCAAAGAACAGTGAAAATTGTATACTGATAACTATATGTCCGTGTGCGGAGAGAACAATAATTTTCAGGAGGAAAAAATATGAACATCATTAAAAACCAGACAGACAAATCGCTGAACATCGCTCTGGAGGGCAGGCTCGACACGACGACCGCGCCGGAGCTGGAGGCGGAATTAAAGCAGAGCATAGGCGACAGCGCCGAACTCAACCTCGATTTTGCAAAGCTGGAGTACTTATCATCGGCGGGGCTGCGCGTTCTGCTGGTAGCGCAGAAGATTATGAACAAGCAGGGGAAAATGGTTATCCGCAATGTCAACGACGTTATCTCCGAGGTGTTCGAGGTGACGGGATTTTCGGATATTCTGACCATTGAGTGAGTATTGATTTTTCCCGCGTTTTCAGGAGGAGGGAACTGATGAATCGGGTTATAAAAAAGTACTGCATACATATCGCGCTGTGCTGGCTGGCGGTTTTGCTGTCCGTGTTTCTGACGCCGGGACTGTCGGTCCGGGCGGTGGAAACCGTAAACAACGGGGCGGAACCGGAAGCGTCAGAAGCTTCCGGTCAGGCGCAGCCGGAATACGGCAGTCTGGATGAGCTCACCGGAAAAAAAATCGGGATGATTACCGGATTTGATACGGTGTTAAAAGGCTCGCTGGGCCATGATAATACGTTTGTCTATTATCCGACGACGACGGACGCAATCATTGCGCTGCAGAAAGACCGGGTGGACACTGTATGTGTGGATGAGCCGGTTGCGCGTCTGGCGGTCAGCGCAAACGAGGGGCTCTGTATCATGCCGGAAACTGTCGCCGAGGCGGAATACGGAATTGTTTTTCCCAAAAACAGCCCGTTTCTGGCCTCTTTTGACAGTGTGATAAAGCAGTTTTGGGAAGACGGTACGATAGAGGCTCTGGAAAAGAAATGGATGGATGGTGACGAAGAGGGAAAAGTGCTGATTCCCCGGGACTGGGAGGGGAAAAGCGGCACGGTGCGCTATTACCACGACGCCACCTACAATCCGATGTGCTATATCGGCAAAGGCGGGGAGAGCGCAGGTTACGACCTGGACCTTGTGCTTATGGCGGCAAGAGAGCTGGACCTGAAGGTGGAAATGACGGTCTGCGATTACGACGCCCTTGTCCCGGCCATTCAAAGCGGAAAAGCGGATATTGCCAGCGGGTGTATGGATATCACAGAGGAAAAGAAACAATATGTGGATTTTTCCGAGCCGTATTGCAGGAGCGCTGTGGTTCTGCTCACACGCGACAAAAATGCCGTAAAATCGACGGAGAGTTTCGGGGCGCGGCTGCAGCAGAGTTTTTACAGTACCTTTATCGAGGAAAAACGCTGGCGGATGATTTTAGACGGGCTTGGCATTACCGTGCTGATTTCGGTGCTGTCCGGAATTTTCGGGCTGCTTATGGGGTTTGGCATATGTATGTTAAGGCGCATGAAGCCAAAACCCGCCAGACTGGGAGCCGCCGCGTATATCCGGCTGGTTCAGGGTATGCCTATCGTTGTGTTTTTGATGATTCTGTTTTACGTCATTTTCGGTTCGGTGGACATTTCCGGAATTGTGGTTGCGGTTATCGGTTTCTCAATCAATTTCAGCGCCTATACGTCGGAAATGATGCGGAACGGTCTGGAAACGGTGGAGAAGGGGCAGTCGGAAGCCGCTTTTGCGCTGGGGTACACAAGGTACCAGACTTTCTGGAAAATTGTGTTTCCGCAGGCGGCAATGCGTTTCCTTCCTGTATTAAAGGGAGAATTTATCTCGATGGTAAAAATGACCTCTGTCGTCGGCTATGTTGCGGTGCAGGACCTGACAAAGGCATCCGACATTATCCGTTCCCGTACGATGGACGCATTCTTCCCGCTGATTGCCACGGCGGTGATTTATTTTATGGTCGCAAACCTTATGACCGGCATACTTACCTGCGCGGAGCGCAGGATTGACCCGAAACGCAGAAAGCGCGAGGTAAAGGGGGTGGAACCGCAGTGATACGTGTCACACATTTACGGAAAGAGTACGGGTCGGTGACGCCGTTAAAGGATATCAACACCGAAATCAAAAAAGGAGAAGTCATATCCATTATCGGCCCTTCCGGAACGGGCAAGTCCACGTTTCTGCGCTGCCTCAACCTGCTGGAGACGCCTACAGGCGGAGAGATTGTCATTGACGTGGAAAGGATTACGGATAAAGCATGTAAGATACATCTGGTCAGGCGGAAGATGGGGATGGTGTTTCAGGGGTTCCATCTGTTTTCCCATATGACGATGATTGAAAATATCATGGCGGGTCCGGTGGACCTGCTGCACAGGCCGCGCCGGGAAGCGTATGAGCGGGGCATGGAGCTGCTGCGTATGGTGGGGCTTGCGGACAAAGCGCAGGCTTTTGCCGACGAACTCTCCGGCGGGCAGAAGCAGCGGGCGGCCATTGCGCGTACCCTGTCCATGGAGCCTGAAATCATCCTGTTCGACGAACCCACCAGCGCCCTGGACCCGACCATGGTGGGAGAAGTGCTTGCCGTTATACGTTCGCTGGCAGGGCAGGGGATGACCATGCTGATTGTGACCCATGAAATGAAATTTGCAAGGGACGTGTCCACGCGCATCTTTTATATGGACCAGGGGGAGATTTACGAAGACGGGACGCCGGAACAGATTTTTGAACATCCCCGGCGGGAGCGCACAAAGCAGTTTATTCAGCGGCTGAAAGTATTTACCGCGTCGATAGACTCGAGGGATTTTGATTTTATCGGCATGAACAGCCGGATAGAAGAGTACGGG
>CATLGN010000279.1 GCA_949935685.1 uncultured Lachnospiraceae bacterium
TGCATGTGGACTGTCATCATACAATAGAAGATACGGGCATTGTACTGGGAACGGCGATAAAAGAAGCGCTCGGGGAGAAAGTGGGAATCCGGCGTTATGGCAGTATGTTGCTGCCAATGGATGAGGCGCTTGTATTGTGCGCCATTGATTTGTCTGGGCGGCCGTATCTCTGTTTTGAAGAAACATATACGGCGCAGCGGATCGGCGATATGGATACGGAGATGGTGCGGGAATTTTTCCAGGCGGTCTCTTATCGGGCGGAAATGAATCTGCACCTGAAACAGGTAAGCGGCGTCAATAATCATCACATCGCGGAGGCGAGTTTTAAGGCGTTTGCGCGGGCGCTGGACGAGGCGTCAGGGTTTGAGCCGCGCGTTGCAGGGGTATGGTCTACGAAGGGTTCGCTGTAATCCGGTCCGCGTTCCCCTGATCCGGCCGATAGGCGAGGATGGCAGGCGAGACGGGCAGTTGATGATAGAGGTCGGCGTAGCGGGAGGGCGATATGTTTTCCATATAATTGGGAACATACTGTCTGGCTGCGCCGGCCTTTTTCAGAATGTCGATGGCCTTATTGTAGGCGATGGCAGCTTCGGCTTCCGTCTCATAATAACCGATTACGACATTGCCATTGATATGGATTTTTGCTTTGTAGTATGTTTTGCCGTTTCTGGTGACATGGCTGACGCCGTGGTAGCTGTTTTGGATTTCAATGTTCTCATAGCGGAAATCGAACGGATCGCCGTTGACAAAACGATAATCCCTGCCTTCCACGGCGTAATTTTTAATGCCATAGCGGGAAGCGATACCGATCTGCATACCGTAATCGGATACAAAGAAACGATTTCCGCGTCTCATAATTTTGTGGGAGGAATAATAAAACAGGTCGTCGAGATCAAATTTGAGCACGAGGTCGGGCGTCAGGTAATATTCAAAGAAACGGATGCGGGTATAGATCGGATTGGCGATATAGAGGCCGTTGTCGCGGAAGTTAAACAGACTGACCGCCTTGCCAAAGGGCAGAATGGTTTCCGGCGCATAGGAGGAAAATATAACGGATGTGTCGTTTGTAATGCGGCCGGCTTCCACGTATGCCTGATGCGCTTCCTGCTCTGAGGCATAACTGCCGAGACTGATATGTTTGCCGCGGTATGTGACGGAAGCGCGGAAATAAATGCTTCCGTCTTTTTTTCTGGCTGTGTAGACGCCGGGCAGTCGCATGCAATGCCTCCTTATTTTCCGTAAACGGAAAGAATCATGATTCTTTATTTTAGCATGATTTGCAGGGTTTGTCTTATTTTTTATGCATATTTCTGGTACAACCTGTATAAAATGGTATGGGTGAGAATATGATGTATAAAAAATACATATTGTCGCTGGTTTTATGCAATCTGATCGTGCTGGCCTCTTTCTGTTGTCTGAAAGTGGCGGAGCGGAGTCAGTATGCGGCGACAGCGGCGTTTCGAATGCGGTTGGAAGAAGGACTGCAGGAGGAAGAGACATACAGCAGGATTGCGTGTCTTGACCGGGCGGATTCGGGCCAGCGTGTTATTGATTATCAGGTGCTGGAGCGTCAGGAGCAGGAAGTTTCGGAAGATGATTTTCAGATACTCTGCAGAATCGTGGAGGCAGAGGCCGGCGGCGAAGATATGAACGGCAGAATTTTGGTGGCAAATGTAATTCTGAACCGGGTCAACAGCAAATCGTTTCCCAACAGTGTGGAAGGAGTCGTGTTTCAGAAAAGCAACGGAATCTTTCAGTTTTCTCCCATCCGTGACGGACGGTATCACAGGGTAAAGGTTTCGCAGGAAACGGTGGAGGCGGTGCAGCGGGCGCTTCTCGGCGAAGATTATTCGCAGGGGGCTCTCTATTTTGTATCCAGAAAAGCGGCCGCTCCGGAGAAGATGCAATGGTTTGACCGGCATCTGACGCCGCTGTTTCAGTATGGCGGGCATGAGTTTTTTTCGTAGCGGTTACATAAGCCGGTATGTCCCTTTTCCCAGTTTTCGGACCAGCCCGGCGGCTTCTTTTTGATTCAGAATCCTTTGTAGCTGTCTCGTGCTGCAATGGAGATGAAAAGCAGCCTGCCCGATTCCCCTTAGGGTTGCGTCTTCGCATTTATATTTCATGTAGGACATAACCCGTTCCGCAAGGGAAGCAGGGGCGGCGTCCAGGGTAGTCATGGCTCCGATTTTGGCCGCAAGGCTGCGACAGATCAGTTCGAGAAATCCGGCGTTGGCAAGCAGTATTTCTCTGTGTTTTTCAATGGAAAACGCGATACAGATCAGGTTTTCAGCGGCTTCGGCATATATGTTGTTATCTTTGGGATAAAAGATCTCCATATCTCCGAGAAAGTAGTCTGCCGCTGCGTTTGACAGGGAATAGCGCGTTCCGTCGTCACGGATAAAATAAATGTTTACGGAACCCTGTTCCACAATCTGAAATAAAGCATCATCTTGAAAAGGCGAACTCACAAATTCGCCTTTTTTGTATTGTATCAGATAAAGATCGAGAGGCAGTCCGTTCAATATGGCATGATATTTACTTTTGGCGACAGAAGCGGTGATTTTCTGTTTATCATATATTTTTTCCATGTATTTCCCTCTAACAGGACATATGTCTCCGTTTTTTTTATGATTTTATCGTAAAATGGGAGCATGTGCAAGGGAGGAAGAGAGAATATGACATCTGTTTTTGAAGAAAAGAATATTTCCAAAGCCATTATGCGGGTTGGATTTCCCGCTATGCTGGGACAGCTTACAACGCTGATCTATAACATTGCCGATACCTTTTTTGTCTCTCTGACAAAGGAGCCGGAGGCGATCGCCGCGGTGACATTGTGCGCGCCGATCCTGCTGATTATTATGTCGATTGCCTGTGTATTCGGAATGGGAGGCAGCAGTGTCATCGCCAGATTATTGGGTGAGGATAAGAAAAAAGAATCCGGCGCTACCATGAACTTTTGTGTCTG
>CATLGN010000280.1 GCA_949935685.1 uncultured Lachnospiraceae bacterium
CCGGCTATGCGCTGCTTTTTTCGTCCATGTTTCTGACGATACTGGCTTTTCGGGGGCTGGATTTTAAAAACGGGCCGGTGATGGAGTCGCTCGGCTATGTTCTGGTGCTGGTCTTGAGCCGGATTTTTTTCGGGGAAAAGATAACGCGGAAAAAGATTATGGGAACGATTTGCATTCTTGCGGGTATTGTGGTGTTTTATCTGTAAGAGGAGGTCCGCAGGTATTATATCTGCGGCAGATGATATGTCGGCGCTGCCGGCGGCGCGGAAATATGCCGCCGGCAGCGCCTTTGCCGATCTTATATGTCGCCGCCTGATTTTTCGCGCTCATTTCCCTGTTGGGGATACAGCGAGACATCGAACGGGATCCGCCCTTCACGGAGCGACTGTCGGACAAAGATATTGAACGCCGTGGAAAGATTCATACCGAGTTCCGTGAACAGCGCTTCGGCCTGCGCCTTTAATTCGGAATCCATGCGGATGCTGATATTGGTATTGGTGCCAGCCATAATATTATCTCCTTTCCTGCCGGCACGGCCGGCATTTGCTGTCTGTATGTAATAAGTTGATTTTATGTTTGCTTATCGTATTCGGCATATCGCCCTTTGGTATCCCTCTTTACAATATAAAGAGCCTCATCCGCGTTGTGCAGCAGTTCCGACAGACTGCTTCCGCTGTCTTTTGTCCAGGCAAAACCGCCGGAGGCACTGATTGTCAGATGCTGTGTATCGGATACCGCTACACGGATCTGCGCGAGCGCTTCATAGAACCGATCCAACAGACGGCACAGTTCGGATTTTTGGCTGCAGCCATGCAGCAGCATACAAAATTCGTCTCCCGAGCGTCTGGCGGACAGGACGTGTTCCGGCGGCATAGACGCCATCAGAGCGGAAAAACGCTGGAGATAGCGGTCGCCTGCGTCATGCCCGTATGTATCGTTTATGGATTTAAAGTGATCCAGATCGAGCATGACGACGGCGCACAGATTGCCGTCGGGCATTTTATGCAGCAAGTCTTCCGCCAGTTGTTTGAAATATCCGAACTGATACAACCCGGTCAGCGCATCGTGTGTATTCTCATATTGCATCTGTTTTTTCTGCATCATGTCTTTTGTCACATCGAGAATAACGCCGAGACAGTTCCCGGACGATTCTGACATATGAACCCGGATATACCGGGAAGGGCCGATCTGGTATATGTCTTCCTCGCCGTCTATGGGCGTTTCCGTAATTGCGCGGATATAGCGGTCAAAGCGGCCGGCATCGTGACAGAGGGCATCGGCTTTCTGCGCGGGAAGATCGAGCAGCGGGCTGAGACCGGAGGTGGCAAATACATGTTTTCCGTCATGGTTGTATTCAAAGGCGGCCAGGGGGATTCCGCTGATTTCAATAATGGTGGAAATGCGGTCGGAAAGACTGACAATGCTTGTCACCATGGTATTGATTCCTTTGCTGAGTTCTTCAAATTCCTGATTCCCGCCCACGGATACTTTGGTATCGAGGCGGCCGTTTGTGATTCTGTCCAGATCTTCTATAATATGATGAATCCCCTTGATTACTTTTTGTCTGACAAGCCAGTTCAGCAGGAGAATGACCGCCAGTCCGATAAAGAGCAGATAAAACAGGCTTTCGAGAAAACTTCCCCACAGCTTTTGCAGGAGGATCCGCTGTGGAAGCGCCGCGCACAGCAGAACATCGCCATATTGCCGGCTCACCACGTACATCATCCTGTTATCGGTTCCCTGCAGATAGGAACCTTTCATACAGCGGCGCAGAGCCGGGAGCCGGTAGCATTCTGCGTCAAAATTTCTGTCCATGCCGCCGGAGTGTCCCAGTACGTCTCCGGTGGAAGCGTCAACGACGAAGAGTTCTTCTTCTCTGTCCGTGGGAAAGCGGGAAAAAATGTAGTCATACGTATTGCGGGACTGGGCTTCCATCTGTCTGGTCGGCTGTAATCCTACCTGCACGACGCCTTTCTCCCCTTTGCGGGCCACGCCGATATATTTCATGATTTTATTTTCCGCGGCATTGGGCTGCGTTTCCTGAATCAAATAGGCGTCCGGGTCGTCGCTCTCAAGAATGGCGAGAAAGGCCCGGGTCTGTTTGTGATCGTCCATGTCGATGCCGACATACTGGGAGACAGATCCTGCTACAATAATACCGTTTTCATCGATTACGTGGAGTTCATCCACATTGAGCAGGTCTGCCAGATACTGCATTTCCGATACATTCAGGGAGACTTCCTGCTGCCGGTCCAGCACATAGGCAGCCGCCCGCGCTCTTGTCAGATAGTCTTCATCCAGACTTTCATTCAGCAGGCGCAGTTCCATATGGTTATTTTCCAGCGTATGTATCATTTGATCTGTTTTGATACAGAAGGTATCGTATTGACGCGACTCGAGTGTGTGCAGATTGATCAGAAAATTCAGAAAAAGAATCAGGCAAATGGCAGCGGTCAGGATGATAACGATATATTTGGTAAATGTTTTTTGCATGTCAGTGTTCTCTTTCGGTGTTGGTCGTCAGGTTGCCAGAGCCTTTATTTACAGTTACAATGACGCCGTGGAAACGGGGCATGAAAAACTACCATATCATAATTATACGTCTTTTGCACGCTGCCTGCGTTCCCTGTTTTTCGCAATTATTCCTGAAATTTCGCAAACAGAATAATCTGAAAAACTCCGTTTTCGCACAGGCAGTTGATATTGCCGCCGATTTTCTTTGCAAATGCCGAGATGCTCTGCATTCCGAGACCATGGTTTCTGCCTTTTTGGCTTTTCGGCAGTCCGGTTGCGGAATCAAACAGAATCTCTTTTTCGTACTGGTTTTCCATGCGTACGAGCAGATAGTCTGTTTCACAGCGGATGGTAACGTCCACATACCGTTTCTCTTTTTCAAAGTCTCTGACACAGAGAAAGGCGTTTTCAAAAAGATTGGCGATGACGGCTGCGAATTCGTAGTCGTTGA
>CATLGN010000281.1 GCA_949935685.1 uncultured Lachnospiraceae bacterium
AGAGTCCCAGGCGGTTTAGAATCACCGATACCACCGGCAGCTCAAAAACCGCCCCGAAGACCAGAAACACTGTAGTCAGAAAAGCTATGTAGCTCTGGACGGAGACGGATGCGGCGGCGCTGCTCCTGACCGGATTTGTGACGGCAGTCTTTTTTTCCGCCGCCTGTCTTCTGGCAGAAGCGCTGCGGGGGATGGAAAAGACAATCACCTTACTGATTTGCGGCCTTGCCGCTCTGGTTTTGCACGGCGGCGCGCTCTATGTGATGCTGGAACTGCTGCATCTTGATATTTTCGGCGTTCTCTATGCGGATATTTTGTATGCGTTTTGCCTGCTCGCGCTCCTTGGAGCCGCCGCACAGAAACAGTGCGGCTTCCGCTATGGCCTTTTGCGCAGCATGGCTGCGCCGCTGTTTGCCGGCGCCGTTATGGGCGGCCTGCTGTTTCTGCTCGCCAGAACACTGACGGGCGTTATGCCCGCATGGACGCTGCTGCTGATTCTGACAGTCACAGGTTTTTTGCTCTATACGGTTCTTCTGTTTCTTCTGCGCGGTGTCACCGAACGGGAGCTGCGCCTCACACCCGGCGGCCGTCTGCTTGGCATGATCGGCAAGGCTATGGGCCGACTGTAAGCGAACCACAGCCCGAATGAATAAAATTCCATTTTAAGCTGATACTATGATAAAAGGAGTATGCCATGAAATTTATCGGTAGAATCAGCTTATTTTGTATCGCGGGAATTGTATTGTTTGCGGCGGGCGCCTATGTCAATTCCGTATATCTGAAATGGTTTTATCCGAACCGGGGGGAAATCCGCGAGTTTCGGCCATATGCAGCGCAGGTGCCGCAGGAAGATGCGGGCGCGGCGGAAAGTCTTCCCGCAGGCAGCAGTCCGGGGGATGTGATCACCTGCGACACGGTTTTTGCCGTGGAAGAATACGACAGAAATACCGACTCGACAGCGTCCCATGAAGAAGCCGTACCGGGGAAATACATCGGTATGGATCGCGACAGCTTTGTGGACGCCATGTCGGCTTATGAGCTTTCACCGCCGCTTGAGGAGCAGCAGAGAGGGCTGATTTCGGTGGAAGTGCTCGCTTTTTCCGGGGAGCGGGTGCGCATTCGAAAAAATTATCAGGTAATCGAGGAGCCGTCGGAGGAGTTGTTTTATCTCGTCGCGGAGAATCATTATATTACCGTATACCGGGAAGATATGTGCAGTGTTTTTCTCTATACGGATATTCGCGTGGAAACTCTTCCGGAAGAACTGCAGGAGGAGATCATACAGCGGAAACTGATCAGCGGCGAAAGCACGCTGTATCATTTTCTGGAATCCTATTCCAGTTAAACGGGAAGGAGAAAGTATATGAAGATTGGTATTATCGGCGGCGGCGCATCGGGTATGGCCGCCGCGATTGCGGCCGCGGACCGCGGCGCGGATGTGACAATACTCGAACGAAACGAGCGGATCGGCAAAAAAATTCTGGCTACGGGAAACGGGAAGTGCAATCTTTCCAATCTGGATATGTCGTATGAATATTATCACAGCGACAATCCCGAGCGGATCCCGTCCATTCTGGCACAGTTTACACCGGAGGATACGCTGGCCTTTTTTCATGATCTGGGTCTGATGACGAGGGAAAAAAACGGATACTGTTATCCTTTCTGCGAACAGGCGTCTGCGGTACTGGATGTGCTGCGGTTTGCGCTGGAACGCCGGGGCGTCGGCGTGGAAACCGGATGCCGTGTCAGAAAGACGGAAAAAAAGAACGGACAGTTTCTGGTACATATGGAGAGCGAGTGCGGTTGTCGGCAGGCGGTGTTTGACAAAATGATTCTTTCCTGCGGCAGCCGCGCGGGATTGAAAAAAGACAGCGAAGAAAACGGCATGGAACTGGCCGGCCTTTTTTCCCTGCGGCGGATTCCCTTTACGCCTGCGCTGGTGCAGCTTCGCTGCCGGGAAAGCTGCTTTCGTGCCCTGGCCGGCGTGCGCTGTCAGGCGGAAGTGACGCTGCAGGCGGACGATCATATTTATCGGGAATATGGCGAACTGCAATTGACGGAATACGGGATTTCCGGTATTCCGGTGTTTCAGCTCAGCAGACATGCGGCAAAGGCGTTGAGGCGAGAGAAAACGCTGCAGGCTGCGATTGATTTTCTGCCGCAGATCAGCAAAGCGGCGTGGGAACAATCGTTGCAGAACAGACTGCGCAAAATGGCCGGCATATCGGCGGAGCAGTTTTTCACCGGCACGGTACATAAGAAAATAACGGGGGTTCTGCTGCAGGAGAGCGGTATCGCTCCGTCGGCTCCGGCTGCGGGGATAACGGGCCGCAGACTGCTCGACGCGGGCATGCAGCTGAAATGTTTTCCCGTGACGGTGACGGGAACCAATCCTTTTGCACAGGCGCAGGTCTGTGCCGGCGGCGTGGCGCTGACCGGGATAACCGACAAACTGGAGGCAAAACGGGAGCCGGGACTATACATTACGGGCGAGCTGCTCGATGTGGACGGTAGATGCGGCGGCTATAACCTGCAGTGGGCGTGGGCTACGGGCATCATTGCCGGCCGGGCCGCCGCGGAAGGGAGCCGGCCGGCGCCTGCGCGGAAACATAACAGGAGGAAAGTATGATACGAATACAGCAGCTTCGGATACGGGCAGAACATACCCGTGCGGAACTGGAGCGGAAGATCTGCCGGATACTGCGTGTCGGTTCGGACGGCCTTTTGGAATATGAGATCAGGAAACGCTCCGTCGACGCCAGGAAAAAACCGGATCTGTATTTCAGCTATGTGATCGACTGCCGCGTCAGGCAGGAAGAAAAGGTTTTGAAACGGGCGGAGGCCGGATCCGTATGCCGGGTATCGGAAACGGCATATTGCTTTCCGCCGCCGGGGGAGCGTCCGCTGGCAATGCGGCCGGTCATTATCGGGACAGGTCCGGCCGGGCTTTTCTG
>CATLGN010000282.1 GCA_949935685.1 uncultured Lachnospiraceae bacterium
AACCGTCCTCAATGCGCCATCCGGGCGCAAATCGGACTTTTTCGGACATCCGTGTCCGAAAATTGCGGGCTGTGGCGCAGCGGTAAGAACCGCTAATACCTTTCGCAAGGTATGCATCCGGAATGCAGTACACCCGCCGAAAACATACCGCGTTACGGATTTTCCATTTCTGTCCATCTCAGTTTACGAAATATTTACAATTTATTCATTCATGCGTTTGTCGTGTCCATAGCATGTAATTGAGTTGACTTTATCAACACATGGCGCTATAATATGGGTTGACAAAGTCAACTTATATTATAGTGGAGGTAACACATTGAATGAAGGTTTGATAAAAAAAATACGACAGTTTAACCGATACTACACTGTATGGTTAGATGTGATGAATAAAGGCTATTTAGGGACAGGCTTCTCATGGCCCGAATCAAGAGTGTTATTTGAAATATATACGAACCAGGGGATAAATGCCACTGCATTATGTGAGCATCTAAACATGGACAAAAGCTATGTGAGCAGGATTCTTGCAAAACTTGAGAAAAAAAGATTGATAACGAGAAAACTCGTTTCGGGGAGCAAGGGAATTAAAGAATTATATTTAACAAAAACAGGAAATGAAGAAGCGAAAAAAACAGATCGGAATGGCGATAAACAGATTTATGAAAAACTGAAAAATATGGATAAAGAAGATTGTGACAGATTATGCGAGGCAATGGTACTGATTGAAAACATATTGCGTAAAAATGACGAAAAGTAAATTTGACTTCAGGAGGGACTGTTATGAATATCGAAATTGTTTTTGGCTATATGCATACACAAGAAATAAATGCGCTGTTTTCAGAATATACAAATATGTTACTAACCAATGACAGTTCATTTCAAAATTATCTTGATATTCAGCACTATGAAGAAGAAATAAACCATTTGGAAGAAAAATATGGTATGCCATCCGGTAGATTATATTTAGCTTATTATAACGGGGAAGCCGCAGGTTGTATTGCGTTGAAAAATATAGATAAAAAGAATTGTGAAATGAAACGTCTTTATGTAAGACCACAATGCAGAGGGAAAAATATTGGTAAACTACTTATACAAAAAATCATAACCGATGCAAAGGAAATTGGGTACTCTTATATGTTGTTGGATACGCTCCCCTTTTTAGAAAAAGCAATTCATATATATAAACAATTCGGATTTTACACCGTCGATTGTTATAACAATAGTCCTATGAATACATCAATCTATATGAGATTGGATTTATGATTTTTATTCCGTCTTCGGAAAGGCCGGCGGGGACGGACAGGCGCCGCGCCTGTCCGGATTCCCGGGAACAATTCCCGTCTATTTCCGCCTTCCGCCCTTCTTCTCATCCATCCGTTTCAAAACCGCAAAAACATCCTCATTATTCCCCATAACGATCAGATGGTCTTCCGCATCAAAGCGATAGTCGGGATGGATGACAAAGTTCGTTTTCTCTCCTTTTTTGACGCCCAGAATATTGACATGATAATTGGCCCGGATATCCAGTTCGCGCACAGTCTTTCCGACCCAGTTCGCCAGCGGGAGAATTTCATAAATCGAGCACTCCCGGCTCAGTTCAATATAGTCAAACACATGACTGGCGCTGCACCGGTTCGCCAGACGTTCCGCTATATCCCGGTCGGGATAGATCACTTCATCCGCCCCGTTCCGCAGCAGGAACTTTGCCTGAATATCCCGCACGGCTTTGCTGATCACATATCTCGCGCCCATTTCCTTCAGCAGGCTTGTGACTTCCAGACTGCTCTGAAAATTCTCGCCAATGCAGACAAAGCAGTAGTCAAAGTTGTCCACGCCCAGTGTTTTCAAAACGTCCACCTTTGTACAGTCGCCAATCTTCGCGCTTGTGACGATCGGAAGCACTTCCTCCAGCGCCTCCTCATCCTCGTCGACGACCAGAATCTGATTGCCGAGCTCCGCCAGCTTCCTGCACAGATGATAGCCGAATTTTCCCATTCCAATGATTAAAACCGATTTCATTTCATTATCCCTTTCTATCCCACCGTAATCCTTCCGAGCGGATACTGCACCGGATCCGTTTTTTTCTTCTGCATAAATGACAGCGCAAACGTCATACTGCCGATTCTGCCGCAGTACATCAGAAAAATAATCACACATTTCGAGAGTGTCGAAAGATCCCTTGTGATTCCGCATGTCATGCCCACCGTCCCGATGGCGGAACAGATCTCAAACATAATGCTGTCCATCGAAAGCTCCGGCTGCACGCCGCATATGATCACGCCGGCCGCCAGCGCCATCAGCAAATTAATCACAAGCACCATGCTGGATTTTTTAATAATTTCATCCGGAATCCGCCGCTCGAATACGCTGCATCCGTTTTTGCTGCACAGACTATTCCAGGTGTACATGATAAGCACGACCACCGTCGTCGTTTTGATGCCGCCCGCCGTGGAACCGGGGCTTCCGCCGATAAACATCAACAGCATCGTCAGCAGCTTGCTGCCGTTTGACAGCGCGCCGGTATCCACCGTATTAAAGCCTGCCGTTCTCGCCGTCACGGAAGAAAAAAGAGCCTCCAGTATCTGTGTGCCCGGTGCATGTCCCTGAAACAGCGCATTTCTCTCAAACAGCCAGAATAAAATCCCGCCGCCAAAAACCAGTCCCGCCGTCATCAGCAATACAATCTTGGTATGCAACATATACTTGCGCAGGCGCAGACCGTTCCCGTATATATCCTGCCAGACGATAAAACCGATGCCGCCAACCGCAATCAGCGTCATAATCACCAGGTTTACAAGCGGATCGCCGGCATAAGCGGTCAGGGAAACGTACGCCTCCCGTTCTCCCATCAGGTCAAACCCGCCGTTGCAGAAAGCGGACACGGCATGAAACACACTGTAATAGCAGCCACGCAGCCATC
>CATLGN010000283.1 GCA_949935685.1 uncultured Lachnospiraceae bacterium
CTGGCAGTCTATCTGATCAGCGGTATCTGGCATGGGGCGGGCTGGACGTTTCTGCTCTGGGGCGCCCTGCACGGCCTGTTCTATGTTCTGACAAAGGCGTTTTTGCCGGTTTTGGAAAAGGTTCCCCGGGTTGTCTCGTGGGCGGTTAATCTGATATTGGTGCAGATTTTATGGGTGTTTTTTCGCTCGGAAACGATTGGTCAGGCGGTATTCCTTTTAAAACGGGCGGTTTCGGGCGGCTACGGGCTCTCGGGTGTTCCGGCTGCGTTTGCCGGGCAGTTCCATACGCCGGAGTTTTTTTATCTGTTTAAGGTACTGCGCCTGAACGTGCTTCCGTACGGCAGTTATTTCCTGATGCTCGGTTATATGGGAGCCGCGTGGTTTCTGCTTCTCGCATGCCGCAATGTCAGTGAAAAGCTGGCGGATTTCCGCCCTACGGCTGTCCGCGCACTGTGGACGGCAGGGCTGCTGTTATGGTCGCTTGTCTCGTTTTCGGAGGTCAGCACCTTTTTGTACTTTAATTTTTGACGTATGATTTTGGGAAAAGAACAGAGGATAACATCGTATGACATATGCGAAATGGCTTCGGCTGACTTGTATTCTGGTCGTATTGGGCCTGATCGGCACAGCGGCGGCAGTGGTTGTTGTGGACCCGTTTTTTCATTATCATAAGCCGTTGGAACATTTTCCCTATCAGATCGACAATCAGCTCAGCCAGAATCCGGGTATGGCGAAGCATATGGAGTATGACAGCGTTCTGCTCGGCTCGTCCATGACGGTAAATTTTGAGACGGACTGGTTTCGGGAGGAAATGGGGCTGAATACGCTCAAGCTTTCCTATAACGGCGCGTATCCCAGAGATGTGAGCAATATTATGGCGAAAGTGGATGCCCGGGAGGGCGAGCTGAAACGGGTTTTCTGGGGGATTGATCTGGCGTCTTATACCGGCGGTACGGAGGAAACGAAATATCCGATACCGGCGCACCTGTATAATGATAATCTGGCCGATGATGTCAATTACTGGTATAATAAACATGTTTTGCTGGATTATATTCTGAAACCGGCGATCGAACGGGAGCCGACAGACTTAAGCAGCGTATATGCTTCGGAGGAGGTTCTGCAGGGATGCTATGACCGGGAATATGTGCTGGCGCATTATACGGTGCCGGAGAAAAACGACGCCTGGTTTCCGGAGGACATGTTTATCGAAGGGCTGGACGCCAATCTGGAGGCCAATATTCTGCCGATGATTGAATCGCATCCCGATACGCAGTTTACCATTTTTTTCCCGCCCTACAGTATTTTATACTGGTATGAATATGTGCAGAACAATCAAATGGATGCGGTGATGTATGAATACCGATACTTTATGGAAAAACTGTTGGCATATGAAAATGTGGAGCTGTTTTTCTTTCCGGGGAAGGAAGAAGTCGTCTGCAATCTGGATCTGTATGCGGATGCCGGGCATTATAATCAGAGCATCAACCGATATATGACAGAATGCTTTGTCGACGGGACGCACAGGATTACCGCGGACAATTATGAAGAAGAATTACAGCGGATGAAAAGCATGATAGATACGTATGACTATGATGCGCTTTGGATGGAAAGTGAGTGAAGTACGATGTGGTTGCATTTGGGACTGCTGGCGGTATGCACTTGGGTTTTGCCGTTTTGCATGGGGCTTTTACCGGTCCGTTTTATGAAAGAGGAGCACAAATCGTTCGGTATGGTATGGCTGACGGGCTGGATGATGATGTTTGCGGTTTTTCAGATATTATCGGTTCCCTTTATTGTCTGCGAATCATCGTTTACGTTGGTTGTCCAGTGTTATACGATCGTAATCGGCGTGCTGTCGGTCGTCTTTCTCTTTTTCGGACGTAGCTGCGTCACCGATTGTCTGCGCAGGATTCGCGAGAACCGTCTGGACAGAGGGCAGATTCCGATTATGGCCATTGTACTTGTTTTGATTGCCATGCAGCTCTGGTTTGCCTTTCATATGCAGTATCTGGACGGGGACGATTCGTTTTTTGTGGCGACTGCGCTGACGAGTCAGCATACGGATACCATGTACCGTTTTACGCCATATTATGGGGCGAACGGGGAACTGGACATCCGGCATGCGCTTTCCACGGAACCCGTCTTTCTGGGCTGGCTCTCGGAAGTGACCGGCATTCATGTGACGATTATCTGTCACAGTTATGTCAGCGTTTTGTTTCTGTTTTTGATGTACGTCATCTATGCGCAGGCGGGGACGCAGTTGTTTCCGCTGCAGAGAAAAAATAAATGGCTGTTTCTGCTGTTTGTCAATATCTGGTATCTGTTTGGCAATGTGTCGATCTATGCGGCGGAGAGCTTTGCCTATACGAGGACATGGCAGGGCAAGGCGATGTTTCCCAACCTGATGATTCCGGCGCTGTTTCTCTGGCTCTTATTTATGGCAAAAGATGAAATGGATGTGGGGGAGTGGGCCATGCTGTTTGTCATTGTCCTGTGCACCGTCTTTACGACGAGCACGGGGATTTTCAGTGTGCCTGTCCTGTTGTCGCTGGCGGCCATACTGATTGCGGTGTCACGCAGGAAGGCGTTTGTCCTGCTGCAGACCGGAGCCTGCCTTTTGCCGAGTGTTTTCTTCGGGCTGCTGTATCTGTTTTTGAGTTAGTGGGATTTGCCCGGAAAGGAATGGGAGACGGCTATGGAAAGTATGCTGCACACAACGCTTACCATATATAGAAACTACGGCGGCGGCAGTATGATGACAATGATTGTGGCGGCCGCCGTGCTGTATCTGTGGATTGCGGAAGAAAAAAAAGAAATCAGGATCTTGTTTGTCCATCTGACGACGGGTGTGGTAGCTCTGTTTTTCTTTCCGTTTTTCGCGTATATCGCCACACATTTTTTCCT
>CATLGN010000284.1 GCA_949935685.1 uncultured Lachnospiraceae bacterium
CAGCCCATTGTACCGATAGACAATCAATCCGGTCATGCCGGGATAT
This sequence comes from uncultured Lachnospiraceae bacterium, assembly GCA_949935685.1. GTDB lineage: Bacteria > Bacillota > Clostridia > Lachnospirales > Lachnospiraceae > VSOB01. Next base: position 47 of record CATLGN010000284.1, read on the forward strand.
TTTTTCTGAAAAGCGGCTGCCAGCGCATTGTTGTCGTCGAAATCCCAGGCCGCCGCCAAATCGGGATTTTCCTGCCGAAACGCATCTTCTGTATACCTGGTCATACGATAGACGCCTCTGCAGCCGTCTTCCAGAAAAGAAACGGAAAAACCGTCCTTATCCTTTGCAAAATCCAACAGCCGGGTCGTATTCGGGTCCCACTCCAAATGTGCAAAATCGTTCAGGGAGCCTTGCGCCCCATAATAATACCGGAAAATCATATTGTCTTCTTCGTACCAGCCGTCGCGCTCCAAATACAAATATAAATCCGCCGGTATCACAAACTCCGCCGCTATATTAAGACGCCTATAGTATTCCTGCACAATATATTCCCATTGCAATTCCGGGGAACCGTTTGCGGAAACTTCATAGATGCGTTCTCCATCCACAAAATAAAAAGCATGGATGCCAATATCCGTATCCAGTCTGACTGATACGACGCCTCTGTCCGTAACCAGAAACAAAAGATGTACAAACCCTTCGGGATGCTTTTCCTTTATCTGTTCTTTCAGATCCATCAGATAATGCAAAAAAGCAGCCCCCGTCATATCATCCATCCGGTGCAGTTTTACCGTATCCTCATATCCCGGTACGGTGACAAGAAGCCGGTTATCAATCATCCCTGTCGCAACCATCCTCGTCACTAAAAAAAGCAGCCCCAAAACAGCGGCTGCCTGTGCGATTCGCTTTTTCATCTGCAGTAACGCCCCCTCTTTTTCATGATACCCAAATGCGGCATCATACCGGCGTCAAAATTGCATCATTTTTGCATCATTTTCCGGCCCCTTTTTTCCGGTTTCGCTTTTCCTGTCTTCTGCGATAGAGAAACCGGATGGCAGGATAAAAATAACGGTTGATATTTGCACCAACCAGCAGCAGATACATGCAAAAATAAAACCATAACATAATAATAATAACCGTCGTCAGATTTCCGTACATGCTCAGGCCGTGAAAGAGATCCACATAAATCGAAAATCCCCAGGAAAAAACGCTCCATGCAATGGCCGCAAACAGCGCGCCGGGAATCTGATAACGCAGCCGGGTCCGAATCTTTGGCACATATGTATAAATAATGGCAAAGACGGCCGCCAGAATCAGCCAGACCGGCAGAAACCGGAAATGCAGAAACAGGCTGAGCAGCATTTCCAGCCGCGGCACCTGCCGCAGTATCAGCCTTGCCAGCGTGTTGCCGAACACCAGAATAACCAGCGCCAGCACCATTGCCGCCAGCATCAGCACCGTATACAGGCAGGCCTCGATGCGCAGCAGAATATATCCCCGCTGCTCCGTCACACCGTTGACCGCGTTCAATCCCCGCATCAACGCCATCATCCCCTTTGCGGCAGTCCACACGGTGACGACAGCCGCCGCCGACAATACCCCCGCCGACCTGTCATACACCTCGCCGATCAGATAGATGAGCAGCCCGTTGGCCGAGTCCGGCGTCAGACTGACCGCAATTTCCATCAGCATGGCCTCCGTCACCGGCGTATACGGCAGGATGGCGCAAATCAGCATCAGCAGCGGAATCAGCGACAGAAACAGGAAAAAAGCCGTGCTTGCCGCATGGGCGCTCACATTGTCCCGGGAAATCTGCCTCGCAAAATTTCGCATAATATGAAAGACTTTTCGTTTCATGCATCCTCCCGCCGCTAATAGATCGTCTCGATGCGGCTGCCTTCGTAAAAAAATGTCAGAATCTCTTCTTCCGTCAGCCCGGCCTGCGCCATATTTCTGGCGCCGTTCTGGCTCATGCCGATACCATGCCCGTATCCGCCGCCGACTATGGTATATCCTACCACATTCCCGTCTTCTTTGCCAGTTGTCACCATAAAAAATGCACTTGGCAGCAGCGTTTTGGACGGCACCTCCGTTCCGTCCCTGCGCACAACAGAATAACTACCGTTATTTAAAATATAACGGATATTGTATTCCGTCCTGACCGCATATGTCCCTTCACTTCCCACAATTAAAATCTCCGCCGCGTTTCCGCCCGCGTTGCGCTCCGTAACGCTGATTTCCTCCAGCCTGCCGATCGCCCCCGGCTGCCTGCTGTCAAAGGCGTCGTCCGCTCCCTTTGTCAGAATAAAGCCCGGCGCCGCCGCATACCGCTGCGCAAGACGCTGCTCCATCTCCTTCACATCCACCTGCGTCACTTCATAACGCCACCGATACCACGCCTCCTGATTCTCGTACGACTGCGGCTGTTCCTGTGAAATAAACTGCGCAAAAACGTCTTCCTCCCGCATGGTTTCCGGCGTATACAATTGACCGGCAGCCGTATTTCCCTCCTGCGTTTCTCCGCTGTCCGCGTCTCCCATCCCCGTTTCTCCCGCGGCAATCGCTCTGGCCTGCAGATACGGCGGGCTCTCTGCGTCCATGCCGTTCCATGCCCTTATATCCGTGCCAAAACCGCAGGATGTGGAATAATAATACGTGTCGATCGGTTCCTCTCCATAAAAGAGCAGCTTTCCCTTGGTCGCTTTGACCGCAGCCGTCGCCTCCGCCTTTTCCTCCGTATTGCCATACACCTGAAACGCCGTACTGTCGTCCACATGAGCGCCCAACTCCGGAAAACCGGCGCTTTTCATATTCCGGTACGCGTAAGTCCTGGCACAGACTGCCTGCGCTTTCAGGCTCTCCGCCGGATAAGAGGCCGGCATCTCACTCGGGACAACCCCGTAAAGGTATTCCTCCAGCAGCAGCTCATTGATTACGACCAACCCGTCAGCCGTCTTTATAATTTCCAGGCTGCCCCGGTAATCCGTCCGCTCCCGCGCCCGCTCGATCGACGGCAGGATAATCCGTCCGGTATTG
>CATLGN010000285.1 GCA_949935685.1 uncultured Lachnospiraceae bacterium
TGGCTTCCACGCCCGTCACCTCGTACACCGTCCGATACGCTGCTTCAAAGTCCGCTATGTAGCTGTCCACGCTGGCATATACATTATCATAATTATGGCTGTCGCAGTGGATGCCGATCGTATGTCCTTCCGCCGCGATCCGCTGCGCCACCTCCGGATGTTTCCTCACATTTTCCCCTACGAGGAAAAAGGTCGCCTTAATGCCTCTCGCCTTCAGTATATCCAAAACCCGATTTGTGTTTTCTTCCGACGGACCGTCGTCAAACGTCAGATACATTGTTTTCGGATGAAAATAATATTCGATTCCCTGTACGATGCCCGCCGCAATCTGCTCCTGATATTCGGCTGTCAGAAGCTTCGTCCGCTCCGCTTCATTCGTCAAAAATCCGGTTTCGATCAGGCAGGCCGGCATGGCGGTACTCCCCGTCACATGAAAGTCCGCATCATCGCGGATTTCCCTTGCCTCGATCCCCATACTGGCCGCCGCCTGCTGCCGGATCAGCAGCGCCAGCCGTTTATTGTCTCTCCCGGTATCCGCTCCCGCATACCACACTTCCATGCCGCTGACGCTGCTGTCTTCCGAAGAATTCTGATGTATGCTCACGTAAATATCCGCCCCAAGCGCATTGGCCAGCAATACTCTGTTCTCCTTTGTGATATAGGTGTCGCCCTGTCTGGCCATAATAACGCTGTAGCCCATTTCCTGCAGCTTTTCCTGTACCCGCGCCGCAATCGCCAGATTGACCGCCTTTTCCTGAACGCCGCCGCTGGCGCAGCCCTCGTCCGCTCCGCCGTGTCCGGCGTCGATAAATACCACCGGCGATCCCGGCGCCTCCACCAGAATCCGATCGGGCGCCTTGCTGCCAGAAATCGCGCCGCCCGATACCGCGTCTTCGGAAAGCATAATAAGCGGCACACCATTCAGTGTCAGGATACTTTCCTCTCCCTCTATCGTTTTCTCCGGCGCTGCGAAGACCTCCGCAACCGGTATTTTTTGCAGCGCATATCCCGCGGCACACGCCGCAAAGACTGCCGCCACGCCCAGAAGGAACCGCTTTCCCGCCCTGATTAATTTCTTCTTCCGCTGGTTTTTATGACAATATGTTTTAAAATATGACTCTCTTTCGTGCATTCCCATACTGCTCCTTTGCCTTCGCTTTTCCCCATACAAAAAAGCGCCTGTGTAATCTCGTTACATTAAGATTACACAGACGCTGCATCAAAACGTCATCATTTTTGCATCATAGTCACATCTTTTTTGCATCATTTTTGCATCATCGCGAAATTTTCAGAAACAGTTCGTTGATGCCGTCATAAAATCCCACCGTGACAATCGTCCGCTCCTCCCCCATTCCCGGAAACACATACTTTTTATAGTATGTCGTCGTCTCCAGCAACGGATTTTCCGACTCATACGGCGCGGGAGCGCCAAGTCCCATATACCGGCTCCACGCTTCCACCAGCGCGTCCGCGTCGATTTCCTCCCAGAGCAGCGGTGTCCTCACATAAAATTCATAAATCTTCCCGTCGTCCGCATCGATATAGGCATCGATCAGACGGTTGCCCTTGTCGGCGTTTTCCCGGCTGTTGGACAGGCTCATCTTCCATACGGCGATATTGTTCCGCGGCTCCAGCACATCGATCGCGGAATATAACGCCGCGTCGTACAGCGCGGGCTCCACTTCCTTTACTTCCGCCGGCAGAATGCCCGCCTCCTTCAACACGCCGAGCCCCTGATTGCACGTCTCATAAATCTGCTCGTCCGTAATCTCCACGCCGGACGGATTCCTGTAATTCATAATAAAAGCATACGAACCTTCCAGTTCCTGATAGTCCATGCCCGTCTCCTGCGGACGGGTCATGGCGTTATGCTCGCTCTCGGGAAGTGTCTGACTGCTCAGGCACCGGGACAGGATATACAGCTTCTCATTGGCGTTCAACTGATAACGGTAGCCTTCGCCTGCCGTCTGCGCCTCCTGCGCATGAATGACATGCAGCACACTCTTATCCTGATATTTGGCAAGCGCCTCCGGTCCCCATATCGACAGCGCTGCGGAAGACACTGCCAGAAGCAGCAGCCCTGCCATCCTGATTGTATATTTCATATTTTATCTCCGTCCTCACTCTGCTCCTGCGGACTGTCTTGTTCCTCCGGTGCCTCATCCGACGCAGGTTTCTCCGGCGCCCTGCCTTTGGTACGATCCGGCAGTACGAAACGGAAGCAGGAACCCTCTCCGGCCCGGCTTTCAATCTGCAGTTCGCTGTGATGGATTTTCAATATTTCCGCGCAGAGCGCCAGACCGAGCCCGGCCCCGTTCTTGCTCCGGGCGCGCGACTTATCCACCATATAAAAAGCTTTCGTAATTTTGCGCTGCTCTTTTTCGGGAATGCCGATCCCGTGATCTCTGACCGAAAACGCATAACCGGCTTCCACCGCATGGCCTTCTACCTCGATGTCGCCGCCCGGCTCCGATGCCTTACAGGCATTGTCGATCAGATTGACGAGCACGGTCTTGATCAGATTGATCTCCGCCCAAACCGCTCCCGGTTCGTATGTAAACGTAAAATTCATCTCCCGGGTGCCTGTAAACATCTCCTGCAGATAGTGAAAAACATCCGCCGCCGGAATCTTCTGTATATCCGCCTTATTTTTGCCTGTGACAATAATATCCAGCAGCCGGAAGGACATCGCCTCCAGACGTTTGCCCTCGGTATAGATATAATTGGCCGACAAAAGGCTCTTTTCCTCGTCCAGCTTATGAGAACGCAGCATATCCGCATAGCCGATAATGGCCGTCAGCGGCGTCTTCAGCTCATGGGCAAACGCGCCCATAAACTCTTCGCGCGCCTCGATCTCCTCCTCCAGCTTTTCAATGTTTTTTTTCAG
>CATLGN010000286.1 GCA_949935685.1 uncultured Lachnospiraceae bacterium
ATCAGCGCCCTTGCCCGGTCTCTGAGCGTCTTTCCCCTAAGATGGGCAATGCCGTACTCTGTTACAATGTAATCCACATCCGTCCGCGACGTAGTCACGGCAGCCCCTTCATCCAGCACGGAGACAATTTTGGAAATCTTTCCTTTTGCCGCCGTCGACGCAATGGCGATGACGGAACGGCCGCCCCTGCTTAACCTTGCGCCCCGGACAAAATCCAACTGGCCGCCGATGCCGCTGATCTGCGTCAGCCCGACGCTTTCCGATGCCACCTGTCCCGTCAGATCGACCTGTACGCAGGAATTGATCGACACCAGATGATCGTTTTGCCCGATCACATACGGATCGTTCACATACTCTACCGGCATAAGTGCAATGGACGGATTATCGTCTGCATAATCATACAGCCGCTTTGTTCCCATCAGAAACGTCGCCACGGTTTTCCCCGGATGCAGCGTTTTCCTGGCATTTGTGATCACGCCGCGCGTAATCAGCTCCACTACGCCGTCCGAAACCATTTCCGAATGAATGCCCAGGTCTTTTTTATCCTTCAAAAACAGCAGCACCGCATCCGGGATCGCTCCGATGCCAAGCTGCAGCGTATCGCCGTCATGAATCAGCTTTGCACAGTTCTCACCGATTGCCTGTTCCGTTTCTCCAATTACCGGCGGGGTAAGTTCCAGAATTGGACGGTTGATCTCTACAAAGCTGTCAATCTCAGATACATGAAGCTGCGTGTCCCCGTGCGTCCGCGGCATACTGCCGTTTACCTGGGCAATCACGTACTTCGCCTTTTTGACCGCCGCAAGGGTATAATCTACGGAAATGCCCAGGCTTACATATCCGTGCCGATCCGGCGGGGAAACCTGAATGAGCGCCGCGTCTACCGGAAGCATTTCACCAAACAGACCCGGAATCTCATGAAAACAGCAGGGGGTGAAATCTCCCCGCCCCTCTTTTACGGCAGTTTTTGTATACGGGCCCAGAAAAAATGCGTTGAGCCGGAAATGCCCTTCCATGTCCGCATCTGCAAACCGGGCGTTTCCCATCGGCACAAGCTGCACGATCTCCGCATGTTTAAAATGCTCTTTCTGCCTTACCAGCTCATCCGTTAATGCAATCGGCACACCGGCGGCATGCGCCAGCACAATACGCCCGCCGGGTGCAATCCGCCGGATTGCCGCGCCTGCATTCGTCTTCCGTTTCTCATATACGTTCTGCCATTCCATATCGTCCGCCTCCGTCCATCAATCCTTTATTTTTGCAATTTTCTTTGCCATCTCTTTTTTCTTGGGCAGGTCTCCCTGGCGGGAAATCATGATCCGCTGCGCCTGCGGGCTTCCGGCTCCGTGCAGCGATTCCGTACGGTATCCGACCGCCGCCGTTCCAAGACAGAGATTTTCGATCAGCCGCAGAATGCGGATACGGTCTTCCACGCTGACATCCTTTGCGCCTTTTAGATATTTTTCGACATAAGGTCCTGTCACCGGATCGCGGAAATCCGCCTCAGAAGGCGCCGTTACCATGATACCGCCCGCAATATCTTCCGCCAGGCGGGAAATCTCATACGGAAATCTGGTCACATTCTGCTTGCAGACATTGGCAAGCAGAAGATCGATCATATAATTGCCCGCCTCCGTTGGTTTTCCCTCTGCGGAACAGGCAATGCCGCAGCAATATAAGCTTTCATTTAAATGCGTCATCTCAATCAGCTTATCTTTGATATGGGACGCTTTTGCGCATCCGTTGCAGTCCGCAGCAACCGCAGCCGCCCCGATCAGCACGTCCCCGACGCCCGCTTTACATCCGCCGTAGCTTTGTCTGTGGTATCCGGCAAACCGCTCTACCAGCACTCCCGCATACTCGGTTTCTCCGTTTAAGAAAATCCGCTCATTCGGCACAAATACATCGTTAAATACCACCAAAGCTTCCACGCCGCCGAATTCGCTGTTTCCCACATCCAGCTCGCTGCCCTCCATTTTTCTGGTATCGCAGGACTGTCTTCCGATAATCATCAAAATCCCTTCCGCATCCGTAGGCACAGCAAACGCCACGGCATAATCTTTATCCTCCGGCTTCATGGAAACCGTCGGCATCACGATCATTTCCTGAGAATTAATGGCGCCTGTCTGATGCGCTTTCGCGCCCCGTACGACAATGCCGTCTTCCCTGCGCTCCACTACACGCAGATACAGATCCGGATCTTCCTGTGCATGCGGCGCAAGCCCTCTGTCCCCTTTCGGGTCCGTCATTGCACCGTCTACCGTCAGATCGTTCTCCTGGCAGTATTTCGCATATTCGATAAAATTTTTGTGATAACTGCTCCCGTATTTCTGATCCGTTTCAAACGTCGTACTGAATACGGCGTTAAACGCATCCATCCCGACGCATCTCTGGAAACAGGCGCCTGTCTGCTGTCCCAAGAGACGCTGCATCTTCACTTTGTCCATCAAATCTTTTGTACTTTGATGAATATGTAAAAAACGATTGATCTTTTTTCCCGTCAGCGAAGACGTCGCTGTCATAAGATCCTCATACTGCGGATCCTGCGCAAGGTCATACGTCGCCTTTACGGAATTTAACGACGGCCGTAAAATCGGATGGTCCGCAGGACATGCAATCTTCTTTCCAAACATATATACGTTAAGGTTCAGCTTTCGTATGCTCTCCACATACTCCTCCCCTGTCATAAGCGCCATAATATTCTCTCCTTTCATATCTATTGTGCTGTTTTCTCAGCACATAAAGGGATACCCGGAGGGTGTTTCATATCTATTGTGCTGTTTTCTCAGCACATAAAGGGATACCATACTCTACAGGCATCTCCGGTAAATTTCCCTGATTTCCTCCCGTGTCAGTTCCGCATAATTATTTGCCAAAAGCCT
>CATLGN010000287.1 GCA_949935685.1 uncultured Lachnospiraceae bacterium
TACCGCGTCAGCGGCGGCTCCCCGGACAGCCGCAGCAGCCGCCATATCCGTTCCATGCAGCAGGAAAGACCGTATACCAGGCCGAACGGCAGCCGCAGGTATCGCGGCCGTTCCCCGATGCTCTCCAGAAACGTCTCCAGAAGCGTCCGAAAAGAAGTCGGCTCCCCGTTCGTGATATTGAACGTTTCTCCCGACGCCCCTTCCGCCGTCATGGCCAGCACGCATGCCTGCGCGGCATTTTCCACGCTCGTCAGATCGACCGGAAATCTGCCCCCGCCGAAAAGCGGAATGCCGGTCCGTCCATTGGCGCGCAGCAGCCGGGGCACGAGCGAGGTATCCCCGATGCCGATCAGCCCTCTTGGACGCAAGATTACAGTTTCCAGCCCCCGCGCATGCCAGCGCATCACTTCCCGCTCCGCCAGCAGTTTCGAGCGGATATAAAAATTCAGATTGTTTCTCTCCGGCGCATCCGTCTCACGGATTTGATAACGGTCCCTCTTTTCCGTATAAATGCTCGGAGAGGATATGTAGACAAGCCGTCTGACATGACACCTATGACAGAGCCGCGCCACACGCGCCGTCCCTTCCACATTGGTCCGATAAAAATCGTTCCACGCTCCCCATACCGTCGAAAGCGCGCCCGCGTGAATCACATAATCCACACCGTGAAAAAACCGCGCGCAGCGTTTCTCCGTGAAATCCGCCTCACAAAACCGCGCGCCCAGACGTTCCAGATACGCGCCCCGTTCCCGGTTTCGTCCCATTGCCAGCACCCGGTAATCCGGCAAAAGCCGCCGCACCACATATTCTCCCAGAAATCCGGTCGCGCCCGTCACCAGAACCGTTTTCTTTTCCATGCCTTCTCCCATACCGCCCCCTTATCCCGCATCACACCTGCTGCCCCGAAACAGCGTCAATGCTTCTTCCATATGTACCGCCAGCAATTCTTCCCGCAGCGGTTCCCGCCAGCTCCGCCGCAGACGCATGGCCTGCTCCGCTTCCCGCCGCAGCGCCGAAACATTCCGCAGTATTCTGCCGAATCCCAGCGTTTCAAACCGCATGGCATTGACGCGCTGCTCTCCCTGTCCGGGCACGAACAGACAGGGCACACGGTAATACAACGCCTCGTGTATGCTGTTCATCCCGCCCGCCGTCACAAAGAGCGCTGCGCGTTCCATTATCTCCGCCTGTTTTACAAACGGCCGCATGATAATATTTTCCGGCAGCGGTTCCGTCTCCGTCATCCCCATCGTGCCGGCGATCACAACCCGGTATGGAAAATCGCTTTCCTGCCCGCCCGCTCCAAATTGTCTGACAATCTCACGGAACAATTTGCGGTTTTCGTTAAATATCGTGCCCAGAGACACATAGACGAGCGGCCCCGCAGGACAGATAAAATCATTTTCCTCCACGGCCGTCCGGTAAACTGCCAGCGGCCCGAGAAAATAATACGATTTTCCAAAGCGGGCGCCGCCCGGCTGAAACTGCCGGGCATATCCCATCAGATTATAATCTCCCGTACCCATCAGCACGGAAAGCAGCCCCAGCTCCCGGACGCCCGCCTTCCGAAGGACCCGGCGCAGGGCAAGCGCCCGCGGCAATTCCCCCGCATATCGCAAAAAGCCCCCGGCAAACCCGGACACATAACACCACAGGCCCGCGCCGCCCTGGCCGATCGCCGCAATGCTGTAAAAGCTGAACACGGGCACATGCAGCAGCCGGCCCACGATACGTCCCCACAAAGCCAGCGAATCAAATATAACGGCACAGGGGGTATCCCGCCGGGCGTCTTCCATAAGCCCCGGCAGCATTTCCACCGTATACTGTAACAGCAGCCGGTACAATTTCAAAATCCGTTTCCCGTCCGACAAATCCGGCGGACCCGACCGAAACGAGTACGGACGATATGCACAGCCATTGGCTTCAATCACCGGCCGGAATGGCTCCGTGGCATAATATATCACCCGGAAACCGGCCGCCGCCAGCGAGCCGGCCAGATGCAAATTGGCGTGGATATGCCCGTACGCCGGGATACCGTACAGGATAATTGTGCCTTCTGACATCGGTTTTACACTCCCTCAAACTTATACCCCATTCCCCATATCGTCTTGATCATATCCCCTTTTGCTCCCATCTTGCTGCGCAGCTTCTTGACATGGGTATCGATTGTCCGGGCATCGCCGAAATAGTCGTAATTCCACACATGGTTCAGTATTTTTTCCCGTGAGAGCGCAATGCCTTTGTTTTCCATAAAATATGCCAGCAGCTCAAATTCTTTATAGCTCAGATCCACGGGATTGTCGTCGATCATCACCTGATGGGCGCCTTTGTCGAGAACAATCCCGCCGCCCCGCAGAATGACATTTTGCCCGCTCTGGCCGGTCCGGCGTAAAATGGCTTCCACCCGCGCCACCAGTATCTTGGGACTGAACGGCTTGGAAATATACTCGTCCACACCGAGTTCAAATCCTGTCAGCTCGTCGCGCTCGTCCGATTTGGCCGTGAGCATAATAATCGGCACCTGCGAATACGCCCGGATCTCCCGGCATACCTGCCAGCCGTCCATCTTTGGCATCATCACATCCAGTAAGATCAGGGCAATATCTTTCTGCTGAAAAAACAGATCCAGCGCCTCGCTGCCGTCGCCCGCCTCAATCACCGCATAGCCGCTCTTTGCCAGAAAATCTTTTACCAGCTTCCGCATCCTGCTCTCGTCATCCACTACCAAAATCTTTTGCTGCTCCATGTAATACTCTCCTTACCTGCTTTTTATTCTTCCAGATGCAGGGCGCGCTCCTTCTCCCGTATGGCCGCCTCACGCTCCGTCAGCTCCTGCTCCCATCCCGCATAACGGTTCGTCAGAACCCTTTCATAAT
>CATLGN010000288.1 GCA_949935685.1 uncultured Lachnospiraceae bacterium
ATATTAACGGTGTGGATTGTATCACATTTACGGCGACACACTTCTCGCCTTATACCATCTATGTGGATACGGCGAACCTGACGGCGGCAACGGATATGTCGCCGCAGACAGGGGATCCGATTCATCCCAAGTGGTTCCTGGCGATTGGTCTGGCCTGCCTGTCGGTTGTCCTGTTTATGAAGCGGGATGAAAGACCGAAGGCAAAAGCGAAAGCGGCCGTGTAGTTCACCAGTTTCCGACAAAATCAGAGAATAAGCAACAAAATCAGGCTCCCGGCATAGTATAATAAAAAAGCCGGGAGCCAGTTTTGTTACGGGTTAGAAAACAGGTATATTGCAATAGCGCTTATACCGGAAAAAGTATTACGGCGGCGGTTTTGGATACCGGAATCTCACGGCATCCCGATTTTATCGGCCGTATTGTCGGATTTTCCGATTTTGTCAATGGACGGGTCGGATTGTATGACGATGATTCACATGGGACCCATGTCTCAGGTATTTTAGCGGGAAGCGGCAGTCTCTCGGGTGGAAGATACAGGGGGATTGCGCCGCAGTGCGGTCTGGTCATCGGCAAGGTTCTGAATCATAATGGCGACGGTACGGTAGAGCATATGCTGCAGGGGATTGCGTGGGTTCTGAAAAAGAGAGAAGCCTGGAATATCAGGATTCTCAACATTTCCATTGGTTTGGGACTTTCGCTGAAGAACGGGCAGAAAGAGAACCTGATTGCCTGTGTGGAGGATGCGTGGGAGCAGGGGCTTGTGGTTGTCGTTGCTGCCGGCAATGCAGGGCCGCGTCCCGGGAGCCTTTCTCCGATCGGCAATAGCCGAAAGGTGATTACGGTGGGGTGCAATGAGGGGGGATATTTTGGAGAAAGAAATTCCCTCTGTGAATATTATTCCGGCAGAGAGGCGGAGGATACGGATCTGCGGAAACCGGATATTGTCGCGCCGGGAACGGATATTGTGTCCTGTTGCAGTCACGTGAGACATAATCTGTATGGATGGCAGAACGCCTATATGGAAAAAAGCGGAACCTCCATGTCGACGCCGATTGTGTCGGGAGCGGCAGCATTGTGTCTGGAAAAATGCCCCGACGCGCAGAATTATGAAGTAAAGCGCAGAATTCTGTATACAGCCACAGATCTGAAGGAACCGTGGTATAAACAGGGCTGGGGCATGCTGAATATTGACAGAATGCTGGATTTTTGATATTGACACATCTCGTATATATGTATACAATTATACGGGATGTGTTACAGAGAAGCCGGGTTTTTGCGGCTGGTCTGGCAGCGTCACAGCAGGAAAAGAGAAAGAACAGGCGGGAAAATAACAGTGGGGAGCTATGATGTAAAACAGGAAGTTACGGACAAGTATTCTCTGCGGGGCAGGGTCTTCCATAAGATTCGGGATGATATTTTGAGCGGACGTTATCGGGTCGGAGAGGAATTGCGGGAAGTTGCCATCGGAGAGGAAATCGGTGTCAGCCGTACACCGGTCAGAGAAGCCTTCCGGCAGTTGGAGCTGGAAGGGCTGATTCGTATCGTACCGAATAAAGGCGCATATGTAACGGGAATTACCGCTAAAGATGTACGGGATATCTATATGATTCGTTCTCTGTTGGAAGGATTGTGTGCCAGATGGGCGACAGAAAATATTTCCAAAGAGCAGATGGAAGAAATGGAGGAAAATATTTTTCTGTCTGAGTTTCATGCGTCCAAGGGTCATACGGAACAGATGGCGGAACTTGATAATCGTTTTCATGAGATTATGTACGAAGCGTGTAACAGCAAAATGCTGGAGCATGCGCTGAAAGATTATCATCAGTATGTGCTGCGGGTGCGCCGGAAAACGCTGTCTACACAGACGAGGAGTACAGCCTCCAATGCGGAACATCGGGATATTATGGAAGCGATTCGTGCGGGAGAGGCGGAAAAGGCGGAACGGCTCGCCAACAGCCATATGTTGAAGGCTTACGAAAATATGGTGCAAAACGGTTACATGGAGCATTACGAAGAATAACAGAAAGGAAAAAGAAATGCGGAAAATTCAGATGACAACGCCGCTCGTGGAGATGGACGGCGACGAAATGACAAGAATCCTCTGGAAGATGATAAAAGAAGAACTGCTTCTTCCGTATATTGATTTGAAAACAGAGTATTATGACCTGGGACTGGAACACCGGAATGAGACGGACGACCGGGTGACGATGGACAGCGCGATGGCGACGAAAAAATATGGTGTAGCGGTAAAATGCGCAACGATTACGCCCAATGCGGCCCGCATGGACGAGTATCATCTGAAGGAAATGTGGAAAAGCCCCAACGGCACCATTCGCGCGGCTCTGGACGGCACGGTGTTCCGGGCGCCGATTGTGGTGAAGGGAATCGAGCCGTGCGTGCGCAACTGGGAAAAACCCATAACGCTGGCAAGACATGCCTATGGGGACGTCTATAAAAATACGGAGCTGAAAGTGGAAAAACCGGGGAAAGCGGAATTGGTATTTACGGCCGAGGACGGCAGCGAAGTGCGGGAAGTGATACATACTTTTACCGGCCCGGGCATTTTACAGGGCATGCACAATACCGACGCATCAATCCGCAGTTTTGCAAAGGCCTGCTTTAATTTTGCTCTGGACACAAAGCAGGATCTCTGGTTTGCGACAAAGGATACGATTTCCAAAAAATATGACCATACGTTTAAGGATATTTTTCAGGAAATTTTCGAGGCAGAATATAAGGAAGCTTTTGCACAGGCCGGCATCACCTATTTCTATACGCTGATTGATGACGCAGTTGCCAGAGTAATGAAGGCGAAAGGCGGATTTATCTGGGCCTGCAAAAATTATGACGGCGACGTGATGAGCGATATGG
>CATLGN010000289.1 GCA_949935685.1 uncultured Lachnospiraceae bacterium
GCCATTATGATAACGCGCTGCTGCAGATGAAAGATTTGCTGACGGCGCAGGGCTTTCGCGTGATTGCGGCCGGGGCGTTTCTGGCGGAGCATTCGGTATTTCCGACGGTGGCGGCGGGACGACCGGATGAAAAGGACAGGGCGGCGATGGCGGCCTTTGCGGAGACCTGTGCCGGACTTTTGCAGGAGGATGTGCATCACTACGGGGAGATTGCGCTGCCCGGCGCGGCGGGATACGACAGCTTATCCTTCCGGGGACTGCCGTTCCACCCGGACGGAGCCGAAACCTGTGTCGGCTGCGGAGCCTGCGCGGCGGTCTGCCCGCAGGGCGCCATCCGCGGGGAAGAACCGCGGAAAACGGACGGACAGCGCTGCATCTCATGCGGGGCATGTATCAAGGCCTGTCCTGTGGGTGCACGGGATTATCACGATGCGTCCTATGAGCATGTCCGCGCAGATTTTGAAAAACGCAATGCGGCGTACAGGACACCGGAGGTGTTTTATGCCGCGCGGCGATAGACAGTTATCACAGGAAGAATGATATACATCATATTTTTATCGTAATTCAATAAATATTTATTGACATACTCCCTTTTCTGGTTTATTATGGAAAACAGATACAGAAAGGGGAGGTTTTTTATGAGCCAGAGGGGATTGGCGAATGCGTTGAAAGCGGTCATTGTCGGTGTGGCGGTCTGCGGACTGATTATTTATTTTTATTTTCTTCCGGTCTGGGGAAAAGCGGTCATTCGCAGCGTTCCGCCGTATGAGAAATGCTATGTGCCCTGGATGCTTTTTTTGTGGGCGACGGCGGTTCCCTGTTATCTCGTGCTCTTATGCGGCTGGCGGATTTCCGGGGAAATCGGCGCGGACCGCTCTTTTTCCGCGCGCAATGCGAGGCTGCTGAAATACATTGCCGCGCTGGCGGCATTTGATTCGGTGCTGCTGTTTGCCGGCAGCGGTATCTTTTATGTGTTGGGAATGAGCCATGGCGTTATGATGCTGCTGTGCATTGTCGTATCCTTCGCGGGTGTGACGGTAACGGTGGCGGCGGCAGCGCTGTCCCATCTGGTGTATAAGGCGGCGGAGCTGGAGGAAGAAAGCGAGCTGACCATTTGAGAAAAAGGGTGGGAATATGATCATTATCAATGTGGACGTCATGCTGGCAAAGCGCAAAATGAGTGTGACACAATTGTCAGAACGAGTGGGGATCACGATGGCCAATATTTCCATTTTAAAAAACGGAAAGGCCAAAGCGATTAAAATCGATACATTAAATAAAATCTGTACCGCACTGGACTGTCAGCCGGGCGATATTCTGGAATGGCGGCCGGACGGAGGGGAGAAACAGGAGGGATTGTAAAATGTATGGTGAGACGAATCTGTATGGGGAATGGAAGGGGAGCGAAACGGACAGGGAAAAAACAGGACAGATGCCCGGTGCGGAATCGGGCATGATGCCCGGCATGGGGCAGGCTGCGCCGGGGCAAGTTATGCCGGGGATGGGACAGCCTGTTCCGGGACAGGCGCCGCCGTATCGGCCGGGGCCGGCGCCGGGAACGCCGCTTCCCGCAGGCGCCGTCGTACCGGTACAGGTCCGGAATGTCCGACAGGTGAAGATCGGGGAAAAACTGGAAAAGATGCTGAACCGTTTCGGCTTTTTCGGAGTGGGATGTATTGTGTACGGCATCTTGTTTACGATTTGCATATATCCGGGTTTTCAGGGAATTTCGGTGCCGGTGATCTCCGGCATTACGATGTTCTGTCTTGTGCGGGTGTGCCGGGCGCTGGAGATACCGCTGAAAAAGAGCGCATGGTTTTACTTTGTGTCCTGGGGGCTTTTGAGCGTCAGCAGTGTGCTGACGACAAGCTGGCCGGTTATTCTGTTTAACACATGCGGGATATTCCTGTTATTTTTGAGTTTTCTCTTTACCCATTTTTGTAATACGAAAAACTGGGGATTCGGAAAATATCTGGGACAGATATGCATTGCCCCGCTTTTTGCAATGGGATATATCCTGTATCCTTTTCAGTCGCTGGAACGGTATCTGAAACACCGGGAGCAAAAGGGGAAATCGGCAGTGATGCGGCATGTCTGGCTGGGGATTGCCATTTCCCTGCCGCTGCTGGTCGTGCTAACGATTCTTCTGGTGAGTGCGGACGCCGTGTTCCGCAGCCTGATTACGGAGCTGTTCCGGGCAATCCGTTTTCCGCGCAGGCCGTTCTGGATGTGCCTGCTGCTCTTTGTCGGCATCATTGCTTCCTATGGCCTGCTGGCGTATCTTGCGGACGGACAGATTGCGGACGCGGATGCGGATAAAAAGCGGTGGGAACCGGTTGTGGGCATCAGCTTTCTTTCGGTACTGACAGTTTTGTATCTGCTCTTTTCCACGATTCAGGTTTCGTATCTGTTTGTGGGCGGATTTCAGCTTCCGGAAGGATACAGTTATTCCTCGTATGCACGGGAGGGCTTTTTCCAGCTTCTGGTTGTCTGCCTGATCAATCTGGTCATCATTCTGCTGTGTATTTCGCGTTTCCGCGAGCACAGAATTTTGAAAGGGGTACTGACCGTATTTTCCTGCTGCACGTATATTATGATTGCGTCTTCCGCCATGCGCATGATGCTGTATGTGGGGATGCACCATTTGACATTTTTGCGTCTGCTGGTTTTATGGGCGTTGGTACTGCTGACCGTACTGCTGACCGGATGCATTGTCACCATTTACAAAAACAACTTCCCGCTGTTTCAGTTTGCCATGGTGACAGTCACGGTATTTTATATCGGATTTTCGCTGGCAAGGCCGGACTATCAGATTGTAAAATACAATCTGGCGCACGACAGGGAAGCGGTTTCTTCCGAT
>CATLGN010000290.1 GCA_949935685.1 uncultured Lachnospiraceae bacterium
AACTTCCGGTAATTTCCGGCGGAAATCCACTTCCATATCGCTTGCCATATTCCCGGGGAACCGTTACAATAAATGATAAAGAACAGGCAGAGAAGGAGGGCATTTTTCATGGAATCTGTAAGATCATGCTATACATTATCAAACGGGGTTGCGATTCCCTGTATCGGTTTCGGCACTTACAATGCAAAGGGCGGCGATAATCTGGCAATTAACAGGACGGCGATCGAAGCGGGGTATCGTTACTTTGATACGGCGTCGCTGTATGAGACGGAGCGGGTGTTGGGACAGGCGATCAGGGAGAGCGGCATTCCGCGGAAAGAGTTTTTTATCGTGTCCAAACTCTGGATTGATGAGAGGGGGTATCAGGGGGCGAAGGAGGCTTTTGCACGGTCTCTGGACAGACTGCAGACAGATTATCTGGACTTATATCTGATTCACTGGCCCCGGGGAACGGAAGGGGACACGGACTGGAAGGAGACGGATCTGGAAACATGGCGCGCGTTGGAAGAACTGTGTGAGGCAGGCAAGGTCAGGGGAATTGGCCTGAGTAATTTTCTGCCGCATCACGCCGATGTTATCCTGCAAAATTGCAAGATAAGGCCGGTGGTGGACCAGCTTGAACTGCATCCGGGTTATACGCAGGAGGCGGCCGTGCGGTATTGCCAGGAAAACGAGATTCGGGTACAGGCATGGAGCCCGCTCGGCAGGAGCGCTATGCTGGAAAACCCCGTTCTCAAACTTTATGCGGAGAAATATGGGAAATCGGTGGCACAGATATGCCTTCGGTTTTTGGTGCAAAAGGGAATCATACCGCTTGTAAAATCGTCCACAATGGAACGGATGAAACAGAATCAGGATATATTTGATTTCGAGATAACGCCGGAGGATATGTCTATCCTGAATAATATGCCACAGAATACATGGTTGGGAGAACATCCTGATTTTGCGATTCCGAAGAAGCGGAGTAATTTTGAACAGTAGTGGATTGCGTGGTCAGGGGAAAGAGGGATTACAATGAACGCACTGGAACAGTTGAAAAAGATTATGGCGGATACCGATCATATTGTTTTCTTTGGCGGGGCAGGCGTCTCCACAGAAAGCGGGATTCCGGATTTCAGAAGCGTGGACGGCCTTTACAATCAAAAATATGATTATCCGCCGGAAACGATATTGAGCCATACCTTTTACCGGAATCATACGGAAGAATTCTATCGTTTTTATCGGGATAAGATGCTCTGTCTGACGGCGAAACCAAACGCGGCCCACCGGAAACTGGCGCAGTGGGAGCAGGAGGGCAGACTGAAAGCGGTGATTACGCAGAATATTGACGGCCTGCATCAGGCTGCGGGGAGTAAAAAAGTGTTGGAGCTGCATGGCAGTGTGCACAGAAACTATTGTGAGAAGTGTCACAAATTTTATGATGCGGCATATATTCTGCATTCCGAGGGCGTGCCGAAATGTGAATGCGGCGGGGCGCTGAAACCCGACGTTGTTCTGTATGAGGAAGGGCTGGACAATCGGACGATCACAGAGGCGCTTGCCTGCATCAGTGCGGCGGACGTATTGATTGTAGGGGGCACTTCTCTGGCGGTATATCCCGCGGCGGGACTGATTGATTATTACAGGGGGAATAAGCTGATTCTTGTCAATAAGACGGCGACGCCAAGGGACAGCATGGCGGATCTGGTGATTCAGGGAAGCATCGGAGAGATATTCTCACAGATAGATTGAGAAGGATGGATGATATGTCTTTTGATTTTCAGACAGGGGATATAGTAAAACTGAAAAAACAGCACCCCTGCGGTTCCAGAGAATGGGAGATACTGCGGGTGGGAGCGGATTTTCGGTTAAAGTGTCTGGGCTGCGGCCATCAGATTATGACACCCAGAAAGTCGGTTGAAAAAAATACGCGTGAGATTCGCAAAAATACTTGATTATACTGCCTTTTTATGGTATCATTCAACATTGTGATATAATTATTCCTTGCTCCTTTCCGGGAAAGGGGCCAGAGACCAGAAGGAGGTAACTAGCATGAACAAGTATGAATTAGCCGTTGTTGTCAGTGCTAAAATCGAAGACGATGAAAGAGCTGCCGTTGTGGATAAGTGCAAGGCGCTGATCGAAAGATTCGGTGGAACCATTACAAACATTGATGAGTGGGGTAAGAAGAGACTTGCTTACGAAATTCAGAAAATGAGAGAAGGGTTTTACTATTTCATCCAGTTCGATGCGGAATCCACTGTTCCGGCGGAGATTGAATCCCGTGTTCGTATTATGGACAATGTGATCCGGTATTTGTGCGTTAGACAGGACGAGGCATAAAAGAAAGCAGGGACTATATGAATAGAGTGATTCTTATGGGCAGATTGACGAGAGACCCCGAAATACGGTATTCGCAGGGTGAGAGCGCTACGGCGGTTGCAAGGTATACGCTGGCGGTTGACCGGCGCTTTAACCGGAACGGGGACGAGAACAATGCGGATTTTATCAGCTGCGTTGCATTCGGGAGACAGGCGGAATTTGCCGAAAAATATCTGCATAAGGGGATCAAGATGCTTGTCACGGGAAGAATCCAGACAGGCAGTTATACCAATAAAGACGGCGTAAAAGTCTATACGACCGATATTGTAGTGGAGGACCATGAATTTGCGGAGAGCAAAAACGCCGCAGGTTCCGGGCAGGAAGGCGGATACAGCGCTCCTGTCAGCAGGCCGGGACCGGCTCCGGTCGGAGACGGTTTTATGAATATTCCGGATGGGATTGATGAGGAGCTGCCTTTTAATTAATAAACAATTGTTTGACAGGAGGTATACATCATGGCTTTTAATAAAGCGGAAAAATCAGAT
>CATLGN010000291.1 GCA_949935685.1 uncultured Lachnospiraceae bacterium
GAAACAATCCGCATTCTGATGGAACGCAACGGGATTGCCTGTGAGGAGGCGGTTTATATCGGGGACACGGCGGGCGACGGCGAAGCCGCCGCCGCGGCCGGGATTCCGTTTGTCTTTGCCGCATACGGATTCGGCCGGGCGGAAGGCGCTGCCGCCAGTATCCGGACATTTGCCGAACTGGAACATGTCATAAAAGGACAAGAGATTTAACCGCGGTTTTTCATGTCTCCGCCGGGACCCGTTTTATCCGGCCTTTTATCGGGATGGCTGTACCGGGAGCTGTCCTTTACATTGTCCGTGGGATACGTATCCGTCGGGTAATTGTCCGTCGGACCATTGTTTTGCGGATAAGCGTCTGCCGGACGCTGCCCGCCGGGTGTGGTGGTAATGCGTTCTTCTTTTTTCATGGATCGTTCGCTTCCTTTCTTTTGCCTTCTTCCATTACAGGATGTGCGAAAGCGGTGGGAAATATACAAAGACAGAACGCGTAGTCGTATCAGGCAGAGGGAGGGAAAAAGATGGACAATTTTACAGTGGAGAAGCACGGGGAAAACGGAGAAACTGCGGATTGCGGGCAACCCGGGAAAAAATCAGGCAGGATGGCTTATATCCTGCTATTTTTGCTGATTTTTGCACTGGGTTTTGGCGCTGTGGGCGCCGCATTGTTTCGCACGGCGCACAAGGAGGAGAAAACTTACAGTACGGCGGCCGAAGGCAGGGTAGTCGATTACGAAGGGTCCACGCTGCACGGCAAGCGCATGTACAGCCCGATTGTGGAATATCAGGTAGGAGGCCGGACGTTTAGCGGTTCGGCGAATGTCTGGTATAATCTTCATCCCTTCCGGGAAGGCGAATCTGTTACGGTATACTATGATCCGCAAAACCCTGCGGACTTTTATCTGAAAGAAGAAGATCCGACATTTGGGCTGGGCGCGATTTTTCTGCTTTTCAGCCTGGGAGTTATCGTTGTCGTTGTCTTGTTTGTGGTATTGGGAAAGGTAAAGATGGAGGCGGAAAAAAGAGAACGGATCCGGGGGAAAGTTTTTGCGGCTGTGGTTGTTCTGGTGGTGTTTGGCGTATTTACCTGTTTTCTGGGGATTGTCAAGGCTGTGTGTGTATTTGTTGGTATGGGTCTTTTGGGTTTGTACGGGCTGCACCGGGACGGGCGAAAGAAATAAAACAATGACATGCCGGACGGGAGCGGCGCGCATATTTTCCCCTGTTCGCTGCCCGTGCGGGCGGGACAGGGGAAAATATACGGCAATTTGCGATATGGCGCCTGTCGCGGGGAATTTACTTTGTAATAACGGTCCCTGTCTTTCCCTTCGCGGCTTCCAGCGCATGCGCAATCGAGGTAATCAGGACCTTTCCCTCCGGTATGGTATCCAGATATGCAATTGCTGCTTCGATTTTGGGCAGCATACTGCCTTTCCCAAACTGTCCTTCGGCAATATAAGACTGCGCCTGTGCAGTCGTCATGGCAGAGATGCCGTTTTGCGTCTCTTTTCCGAAGTCGCGGTATACCTGTTCCACGCCCGTGAGGATGATCAACAGGTCTGCTTTCAGATCGGCGGCCAGTTTGCCGGCGATGGCGTCTTTTTCGATGACGGCGGAAGCGCCTTTTAATATGTGCTGCTGTTCGATGACCGGGATACCGCCGCCGCCGCAGGCAATCACCGTCTGCCCTGCTTCGGCAAGGGTGCGGATGGTATCGATTTCCACAATATCATGCGGTTTCGGCGCGGCGACAATCCGCCGGAACCCCTTTCCGGGCGTCTCCATGACATAATTCCCCTTTTGTATTTCCGCATCGGCTTCTTCTTTTGTCATATAGCGGCCGATGATTTTGTCCGGTTCGTAAAAAGCCTCGTCATAGGGGTCGACCGTAACCATGGTCAGTACGGTGCTGACCGGTGTAGAAATTCCCCGGCTTAAAAACTCCGAGCGCAGAGAATTCTGGATGTCATAGCCGACATATCCCTGACTCATGGCGGAGCATACGCACATGGGAACGGGTGTGTAGTCGGGGTTGACGCGGCGCAGCTCGGTCATGGCCTTGTGGATCATGCTGACCTGCGGGCCGTTGCTGTGCGTTATGGTAAGCTGATAACCGGCCTGCTCCAGATCGGCCAGCGCTTTGGCTGTCTTTTTTACTGCATCCCACTGTTCGGTGGTGGTATATCCCAGAGCATCGTGTCCGAGAGAAACCACGGCTTTCTTTTTTTTCATTTTCCTGCCCTCTCTGTCTTGATTAAAACGCCGAAACCTTACGGTCTGTATATGATGTCCAGTATAGCAGAAAACGGGGTATTTGTATATGTGGAATGTGAAAGTTCTGATTACAACATTGATTTTCGGCGGAGGCGGACACTTCCGGCTTTGCGCCGGACTGCGGGCATAAGCGGTTCTAACGGATGCGGCAACAGGCATCTGCAGGCGTGCAACCGGCCTCTATGCGCCATCCGGGCGCAGGTCGGTCTTTCCCGGACATCCCTGTCCGGGAATTGCAGACTGCGGTGCATCCGTAAGAACCGCTAATCCCCTCCGAAGGCGCGAAGCCGCGCGTATCCGTCTCCGCCGAAATATATACGCATTGCCGTCGTTTCCGATTTCTGCCCTGCCATACGTTTTTGATAAAAGCTATAGATTCCTTATGCCCGTAAACTATAGAAAGTGTATTCCGAACCCCCAAACCAGTACCGGCAGAATCAAAATCAAAATTTTCCATACCGTAACGCTCCGGGAGGCCGGACAGGCGTCTCATTTGCGTGCCGGACTGCGGGCCGGAGCGGTGCTTGGCGGGTTGGGAGCGCCCCGCCAATTACGTGGAGGGCTGCACGG
>CATLGN010000292.1 GCA_949935685.1 uncultured Lachnospiraceae bacterium
AAATGCAGCCGTCATAAAAGACAGCGTCAACACATTCCCGGACCACTGTGTTTAAATCGTATCGGTTCTTTGTCCCCTCTGATAAATCATAACAGTATAGGACATCCGCATCTTTGGGCAGTATCCAGACGTTGTTATCCACTCTGCAGGCACATTGCGCTTCCCTGAAATGATCCAGATAACCGCGTATTTCTGTGATTTCGTTCTTGTCCGTATGGAATACCCAAATTTTATTTTCATATTTTGGAAAGATATAATAATCTGACCGATACCTTTCCAACGCGATAAAATGAATCCATGACGGGCGGCGGCAACCCAAAGGGATATACCGGCATTGTAAAGCGGCCATATCCCAGATAATCAGATTATCCTCCCCGGAATCCAACGCATATACTTTGTTTTCAAAACAATCCAAACAATCAATCACGGTAGCTTTTTCCCGGGAAATAAGCCCCTTCATCATATCGCAATATGTGACTCGGCCATCCGAGAGGTCGATCTGCGCCGGAAGTCCGGCAAATATCCCCACCGCGAACAGCACGTCCTGTATTTTAATACAATTTGAAAATAGGAATTTTTTCATTTCCGCTGTCTTCTCTTACCTTTCCCGTTACAGTTTAAAATTCTCTGCAACAACGGACTGACATGGACATAATCCATGTCAGCCCGTATATCTGTGATTGATTAGTTCGGCACATCAAAGGTTGCTGTCAGTGTACTTCCATCCTTTAAATTAATTGTTGCAATGCAGGTTTTCCCTTTCATCGCATCTGCCCAGGTGGCGTTGAAGGTAAAGGTAACATCTCCATCGTCAGTGGTGCCCCAGGCTCCGGCCTTGCTGCCAAGTTCAGCGGTCGTATCACCGATCTTAAGACTGCCGCTCGCGAAATCAGCCACTGCTATCTTTGCCGTCAAAACGCCGTTTTCCAGCGTAAGCGCGCTATTCTCTGCCTTGAAACCATAGGTAAGGTCATCTTCCACATCGCCATACGCAGTAGCGGAAATGCCGGTAATATCATATTTGATTTCGATTCCCTTCAGATCATCAGTCGATGACCAGCCGGATTTTGCCGTCGACAGAGCGCCCGCATACCGGAACGACGCCGCGTCGCCTGTCGCCGTAGTTGCGCTGTCAACATACAGATAAATGCCGGAACTGTCTGCCGCAACCGTAGCAAAGGCCGTAGGAGCAGCCGCAACGGAATAAGCCTTACTCGTATTGTCTGTCCAGTCGCCTGCACCTACCGTAGCCCCTGCGTCTATTTTGGCAATTGCAACGGCGGTTGTGCCGCTGGGCGCTGTTCCGTCTTTGATCACATAAATGTCTTTGTCCGCTGCCGCCGCTGTCGCCGAAGCCGCGTCCGTAAGGCCTGAAATTTCTGTCAGCGCATAGAAATCAGCGCCGGCTCCAATGTCTCCGGTGGCGTCGCCGATGGCCGCCTTGTACTGCGCCGCCGTCGCTGCCTGCAGATAAAAGCTCTGTACCGCCTTGCTCTTATTATTCGTATCCTTTGCTCCGAACGCGGTGGCATTGTCCTCCGAGCCGGTTACGCCGCCGATTGTCTTGTCGGTTCCCGTCGCATACTCAGGCGTATTATTGACTGCCGCAACCGCCGCCAGCCACATTGCCGGTTTTGCCGTATCCGTTGAACTCTGAGCGGCTTCCCTCGTCGAAACGAGAGCCACATTGGCGCCCAGTTCCGCCGTCGAGGTAACTTTCACGTTTACGGGAATCTCGCTCAGGTTCTTCATGTCAAATTTATCCGAGCTGACCTGTGACCCCGTGTCTCCCATCTCAAACTCATTGACTGCAACCGCCATCTTGGTGGGAACCTGCACTCTGAGAATAGGGGACTTTGTAGACATTTCCGCATTGATCGTTCCGCCTGCTGCCGATACCTGCATCAGCGCCTGTGCCGCAATAATCGCGCCGGCTACTGTTGCCGATGTTGCTTTTTTCCATTTTCTTTGCATACTTTCTTCCTCCTTGAATTTTAAAAATTTCCTTGTTTTCTATATAAATCCCCATGCGCTGTCCCCGGCAGTCCACAGGAAATTTATACCATATCGTACGGCCGGGACGTTCTCAGTTTTCAACGGTAAGCGTCACGCGAAACCCTGCGCTGCTGTAATCCTCGAACGTGCCGTCCTCTTTTTCATTCATCAGGTAAATCATACAGGTCGTCTCATACGTCCCCGCCTCAAGATCCCGCTCCAGCTGAATCGGCGATACCAGCGCGCCCACAGGTATGACGCCGCTCTCAAAGAGCACCTCTCCCGTCTCATCCAGAAGCAGTTCGCATCGAATCGGCTTTGTATTATTCGGCGAGTTTCCCAGCATGGCGTCCGACGCTTCGGAAACGCCGTCCGGGAACTTCCATTCCGTAGTCATGTAAGTCTCAAAATAGCCCTCCTGCACCTGTGCGCTCATATCATCCATAATCTGCTGATAATTGCCCTCATCCATCGTGTATGTTGTCTGCGGCGCATCATCTTCCCTGTTCATTAGAATAAACATCGTAACCGCGGCTCCTGTCGCTATCAGCGCCAGGATACAGACACATGCAACAATCACTTTTGTCTTTTTATTCATTGTTCCGTTTCATCCTCTTTCTCTGTGCTCACTTCTTCCGAACCGCTCTCCTGCGCCGCGGTCCCGGTTTCTGCCGCATCGGCGTCAGACGGTTCTTCTTCCGCGCCTTCTGTTTCCGTTATGTCGGCATTGGGCGTCTTTTCTTCCGCTGCATCGCCGTTTCCGGGAGCGTCCGTGTCGGGCGTTTATTTTTTAAACGTATCGACGCCCTCTTCCCGGCGTGTTAAGCCATCCGCAAAGGACT
>CATLGN010000293.1 GCA_949935685.1 uncultured Lachnospiraceae bacterium
ACACCGGTCTCATCATTGCCGCCGGACCGTACGACTTCCTGCGTCAGGTCTCCTTCCGCAAGCGCCTGCAGGCGTCTTGTCGCCGCCGACAGTGGATCGGAAATTTTCCGGGATACCCGGATAATTGCAGCGGCAGCGCCGCACAACAGCAGTATCGTCAGCAAAACACTCACGACAATGGAGATCAGCATATTGTCCATATATTCCCACTGCGGCACATCCATAAACAATGTCCAGTTTGTCCCCGGGATCGGCGCATATCCCACATAATGCCGTATATGATGCATGCGCATCAGAGCCGAGCCGGTCTGAGAAGCCAGCGCCCTGTCAAATACCGCCGCGTTTTTCCGGGAGGCATACACATCATATACATTTTGCCGTACCGCTAAATCGTGATTGTTGCCCGCTCCGATAACAACACCGTCCTCGTTCAGAATGCAGGCGCTGCCCGTATTGCCGAGAATCAACAAGCTCATCACATCATCCAGCAGATCGTATTTATAACTGCCCACCAGATACCCTGTCACCGTATCGCCATCCTTCAGCGTAACGCCCACGCAGAGCTGCATCGTGTTATTTTCCTGATACGGCTCCCCGATGACAATGTTTCCGGTCTGTTTCAGATAAGAATAATACTGTGTATCGCCGATGGAATCCGGAGAAATCGCGTCTCCGTATAACTTATTGCCGGCCGGATCATAAGCCGCAAGCCAGACAAACTCAACCTGCTGTTTCATTTCCTCCATACGGGCGCTCTTTTGCGCCGCATCGGCCGCCGGGTCACGGAAAACATCTTCGGAAGAAAGCCGATACATCTGTTCGGTAAGCAGATGCAGACCGGAACTGATGCTACGGGATGCGATCCGCGCAGTAATCTGCATATTTTCCAGTAAAATCCGGTTTGTGGAAATCACGCTTCCCACCGACATATTGACTGTAATCAAAACGGCCAGCAAAATCGCCACCGCCATCACATAAAAAATAATTTTGCGTCTGATGCTGTTTAACTTTTTCATGGAACAATATAACTCCTTTATTACTGCAATTTCGTATCTGTCAAACTCTTTTCACACGTCCCGCGGATATTCCACCACATAAAAGTCATAGGCGTTAATCACCGTCGTACTGCAAAAAGTGTCCTGCCGCTTAAAATTTCGGCTGTAATTGGCATGTACATGCCCGTGAAAGAAAAATTTGGGCCGGTATTTTTCCATCAGTGTACGGAAAACAGAAAACCCGCGGTGCGGCAGATCTTCCAGATCGTTGACCGCGCGGGCGGGCGCATGCGCCACAAGAATATCAAATCCCCTGTGACGCCAGAGCTTAAACCACAGCCTGCGCACCCGGCTGCGCATTTTTTGTTCCGTATACTGGTTACGGGCCCCCGGAATATATTCCATCGAGCCCCCAAGTCCCAGAATGCGGATCCCTTCATGCACATAAATATCGTCTTCAATACAGATGCATCCCTCCGGCGGTTTCTCGTCATATTTCCCGTCGTGATTCCCTCTGACATACAATACCGGCACATGACACAATGTTGCGAAGAATGTCAGATATTCCGGCGACAGATCTCCGCAGGATATGATCAGATCGATGTCCTTCATGCGCTCCGGTTCGTAATAATCATACAAAAGCCTTGACTCATGATCGGTCAGTATCATAATGCGCAATACATCCGCTCCGGTATCAGTTTCCATCCGCTTCATCCGTCTTTATCCCCTGCAGCCGTACCAATGCCTGCGCCTCCTCCGTCAGTTCTTCGAATGCGGGAATCCGCCCCGTGACGTTTTCCGCCAGCCAGTCCATCGTAATAATGGCATCCGGCTGCAATGTTTCGCCTTCCGCACAGCAAATCGTACCGTCCTGTGAGCGAATCGGCCCGTCGAACGGCTGGAATGTGCCGACACGGATGGAATGCTTCAAAAACTCGATCAGCCGGCGGGTTTCCGCGGGCATCGACTGGGAGCAGATCACATCGATCACATCCGCCGACAGCCCCCACCAGTAATTGACCGCCTTTTTCCCTTTCTGTATATTGGTCTCGCTGCTGCCGCTGTAGAGATTCCGAATAATGCGTTCATAAAATTTGCCCCAGTCCCAGATCGGCGTAGCCAGATTTTCCAAGCTGCCGTCCTCCCGGCTTCTGTACAGCCCATACTCCCGGGAAGCCTCTCTGGGCGTAATCATATCGTGATCGGAGATAAACACCAGTCCCTCCTGCCGCAGCCGTTCTCTGGCGCTCTGGCCCTTGATTTTAGACCATTCCAGATAAACCTGTACATAGGGATTGACCATTCTGGCCCCCAGCGCAAAGGCGTTGATATTGGCCATTTCCCCATAGATCGGATAATCCGCCACATAGCCCAGACGCTCCGTTCGCGACAATGCCGCAGCGATCGCTCCGATCAGAAATTTCGACTCATACATACGGGCATAATATGTATGAACAGACGAATACGACATTCTGACAGAACAGTTAAAAATCCGCACCTTCGGATGCCGTATGGCCGCGCGGACACTTGGATTCACCATCTGAATGGCAATGGTAAAAATCAGGCTGCAGCCGGCAGCCACCGCCAGTTCAATGGCGTTCTCCACCTCCGCCTCCGTATTGGCGCCTTCGAAAGCCATTGTCTCCACCTTGCCGGCAAACGCCTGTTCCAGATGCAGCCGCCCCAGCTCATGGGCATATGTCCAGCCCGATGTCTCCGGCGTTTTGGAGTATATAAAGGCAGCCTTACAGGTTTCCGGCAGCGCCGCCCCGGCAGGCAGCAGGCGGTTCAGCAGAGACGACTTTTCGGTTTCCGGATTCTGCACCAGCGCAATCTGAC
>CATLGN010000294.1 GCA_949935685.1 uncultured Lachnospiraceae bacterium
TCGGGCCGATGCCAAGCATATTCCAAATGTCCATGCGCTATGACGCCTCCCCGCCGCGCCTGCTCCGATCAGTCGTCATTGTCTTCATACCGGTCATCCCGAAAGAACGATTCATCAAAGCCGTCGAAATCAAACTTGTTCTCCTCCACGGCGTCCAGATAAATGGAGAACTGCACATAGGCCTCCCGCACTTCCCGTCCCTGTCCGTTTTCCAGTACGCTTCGGAAATTCATAAGCTGTCTGACAATATATTCGCGCACCTGTGGGCTGCATTCCCGGTAGAGGCGCTGCGCCCGTTCCATCAGAAACAGATTCTTTTCATCTTCCAGAGGGCTGAGCGTCATCTGCCGCAGTTCTTCCAGACGTTTCTGCAGCGCGTCTTCCCCCAGGCCGATCTTCTTATTCATAATCACCTTATGCAATACCTGACCATTGCTCTTAATGCGAATGTCCAAAATGCCGTTAATATCATACAAAAAGGTGACGTTTGCACCCACACAGCCTTTTGGCGCTTTCGGCAGATTGGTAATCTCCATCGTGCCGAGAAGCAGATTCTCCTTCGCAATCAGATTATCGCCCTGATAGATGGGAAAGGTCATGGCAGTCTGATTGTCCCTGACCGTGACGTAGGTTTCCGTCTTACTGCAGGGCAGCGTATCGTTTCGCTCAATAATCGGAGAAAAGCTGCCGTCATAGACTTCTGTCCCCAGAGAAAACGGACAGATGTCCGCCAGAATCATATCTTTCACATCGCCGGTGCGCTCTTTGATCGCCGCCGCAATGCCCACGCCCATGGCAATGCTCTCGTCCGGGTTGGCCTCCACCGTCACCGGAATATCCAGCAGGCTTTTCAAATACTGTGCCACAATCGGCATTTTGGAAGAGCCGCCCACCAGAATCAGTTGATCAATTTCATCCGGCTGCACCCCGCTGTCGTTGATCACCTGACGGATCGGCTTTGACATCCGCTTGAACAGTTCGGCGGAAATATGGATGAGGTGCTGGTTTGTCATACGCATGGTATACTCCACACCGCCGAGACGAAGTTTTCTCTCCGCTTTATTGTGCAGGGAAAGCTCCCGTTTCAACGCTTCCGCCTCCTTGATTACAATGCCTTTCTCCGTTCCTGACAGCAGATTTTCCATAATATGGTTTGCTTCATAAAAATCTCTGGCAATGATCTCGTTAAAGTCCTTTCCGCCCAGATAGTTGTCCCCGGCAACCGCCTGGATCTCCACCATATTGTCAAAGGCTTCCACAAGAGACACATCCAGCGTGCCGCCGCCGAAATCAAAGATAATAAACGTCTCCGGATCCTCTTTCCCGATATGATGCTTCAGCGCCACCGCAGACGGCTCATTGATCAGCCGTTCCACCGTCAGGCCGGCCAGCAGACCGGCGTTTTTGGTCGCACATCGCTTATCATCGTTGAAATAAGCCGGCACACTGATCACGGCCTCCGTCACAGACTCCCCCAGATAGTTCTCCGCATCTTCCCGGAGCTTGCGCAGGACAAACGAAGACAAATCCTCCGACGTATACTTTTTCGCCGCCCCGTACCGGTATTCCGTCCCCATATTCCGCTTGAACTCCGCAAAGGTATTCTGCGGGTTCGTGATCAGCATCTCCTTTGCCACCCGGCCCACATGAATCTCGCCGTCTTTGCCCACACTGACAACCGACGGCGTCAGATATTCACCAAAGGCATTGGGTATCAGTTCGATATGCCCGCCCCGCCAGACCGTTGCCAGTGAATTTGTCGTCCCCAGATCAATCCCGATGATCGCCATATTTTTCGCTCCCCCTTTTATTATCGTACGCCCCGGCTCCGGCTTCTCTCATTCCGAATCCGTCATCCGCAATCCATTTCCCGTCCCGGTCAAAGGCAAACTGCTGCAGTAAAACCCCCGCCGCATTATAAATCGTAATGCGTGTGGGCGTGCCCCGATCGCTGTCAAATACAGCCTCCCCATATCCGTTTTCACCGTTTTTCCCAAATCTGCCCTGCAAAACAGCGTTTTGATCGTCATATTCATACATGGCTGCCACACGCCCCGCGCCGTCATACACAAACCGGCGCAGTATGTGCAGATACCCGGCGTTCGTATCCCCCACACAGGCCCTTTCTTCATTGACGGCGCCGTTTTCATCATAGGATACGACCGTAAAATATTCCAGTTTACCGGATTTCCAGCATATTTCCCAGAGCAGCAAATCCCCGTCATAAGACGCCGCATAGACATCCTGCGGCTTGCCGTCCTGAAAGTTTTCCTGCCGCGACAACAGCCTTTTCTCACCCGTATCCGGATCATACCGATACCGTTCCGTCTGCTTTATCGCCTGTGAATCGTACCAATGTCCGTCAATCTGTTTTTTTGCCTGCGAATGGTATGTGGTCCCCTCCCAGATATGATCTCCCGGCGACTTCCACTCC
Organism: uncultured Lachnospiraceae bacterium; assembly: GCA_949935685.1. Lineage (GTDB taxonomy): Bacteria > Bacillota > Clostridia > Lachnospirales > Lachnospiraceae > VSOB01. The sequence continues at coordinate 2,435 of CATLGN010000294.1, forward strand.
GACCGGTATGTCCATGTCTGTCCGCCTCCGTCGCCGGTCTGACAGATCAGCCTGCCCGCATCGTCATATGCGGAAAACTGTGTGTGGTACACCTCTCCGTTCCGGTCATATTCCATACGGCACAGTTCGTCTCCGTTTTCACTGTACAGAATCGTCTCACAATATGCCAGCGACCAGTTTGCGCCTGTGCCAATCTGATAGACATACCGCGCGCACGCACAGCCCTCCGGGACATAGCGGTAGAAGCATTCTTCCCTTATCACGCCCCACTCGTATATCCTCTCGCATATAACACGGTTCTGTTCGTCATATACGGAAACGCGCCTGTTTGTCCCGGCTTTGAGTTCCTCATAATCATTCCCCTCGCGTTCGCAGATCAGGTTGCCCGCCGCATCGTAC
>CATLGN010000295.1 GCA_949935685.1 uncultured Lachnospiraceae bacterium
ACCAGATCATTCTGCACTTCCACGGGATTCCCCGCATCCAAATCCCAGTTTTCTTCCAACTGCAGCGGCACGACAAACCCCGGCGGCAGGACATGGCGGTTCCGGTACAGATATTTTCCCTGCCTGACAGAGAGCAGTTCATGAAAGTCGTCCGTAATCTCCGGCGATGCGGAGATCGTATAGGCAGCGGAAAGTAGCGCCGAGGTGAGCGGCGTCGCTCCCTCGTAGCTGTAAAACACCTTGCTCGTACTCATGCCAAGCCTTCTGTAAAAATATGCGGTATCGGCATTGCAGGTGGAGGAAAAAAATGTCGCCGTCGGAAATCCTGCCAACATCCCGTCATTTTTTGTCATACGCCCGCGCAGTTCGACGCGGCAAAACGGCTGCCTCTCCCTTTCCGTTTTTTCTTCCAGTGTCTGCAAAAGCATCCGGTTTGTCAGATAATCGTTCCGATAATCGGAACGGCTCACGGTCGGCACACCGGTCGCCGACAGGTTCATCGAGGCTTCCGCCACTACGAGAAAGAAAAGAAAGGCCGCCGACACCCGTCTTCCCATTTTTGTTCCCGCGCCAAAAAACCAGACCAGCAGAAAAGCAGCCGTCAACAGATACAAAGCAGTAAAGACAAAGCTACTCCGGGAGAGATCCTCGTTCCATCCCAGACGCGCGCACAAATACAAAAGCAGCAGGCCGAAAACAGCCGATGCCACAATCCGGCCTCCCGGCGCTTCCCGCAGATGCAGGAAAGCCTCAAAGCACATCGTCAGCACAAGAAGAATATAGAGAAAAGCCTGCCGCGCAGGAAGACTGTCGGGAAAGTTCAGTCCATGCCAGAGAAAATCCACATAATTGACGGAAAAACTGACATAAAAGAAGCACAGCAGCAAAAGTTTCAGGCACCGTTCCCGCCACGGGATTTTCCGGCAGAGAAAATAGAGCGGCAGCAGAAAAAAAACGGCAGCCCCGCAATAGATATTCGGCCAGTGTCCGTTTCGCAGCTCCGTGCCGACATTGACACAATGTCTGGCCAGAATCTCCACAACATCAAAGTATGCCTTCACAGTCTGCGGAAAATGAATCTCGTGAAACCGCGTCGCCCGTAGCGCCATAACCCCCGGCACCCAGACCACACCGGCCAGACCGCCGGCCAGCAGAGAGTACATGACAAAACGTCCCCAACCGCCGGCCCGCTCCCGCCACCGTGAAAGACGGCTCCCGTTTCCCGCTCCTGTAAAAGAGCCGGCCGAAAACAGCAGCAGCCCCGTATAGAATACAAGATAAATACAGATAAAAATGGAAATATAATAATTCGACAAAATCGAACAGGCAAGCGAAATGCAGTATAACAACGGCCTGCGGCGCAAAAGTAATTCTTCCAGTCCAAGCAGGATAACAGGTGCCAGAACAATGCAGTCCAGCCACATAATGTTCCACTGATAGGCCGCCATATACCCGGAAAGCGCATAAAATACGGCAAACAACGCCGTTTCATATCCGTCCGCACCAAAATGCCGTTTCAGATACCAGGCAAAGGAAAGACCGCACAGGCCGGTTTTTATCACGATCAGCGCGGTCATAAATTCAATTACGGCCTCTTCCGGGCACAAGACAAGCAGCCAGTTTACCGGGCTTGCCAGATAATAGGCATACAAGGCCAAAAAGTTTACGCCCAGTCCCCCGTTCCACGTAAACGCCAGACTGCCGCCCTCCACAAGTTTCCGGCGCAGTTCCATAAAAAAAGGCATATACTGATGGTACAGATCCACCCGCAGAAAACAGCGGTCTCCAAAGGGATAGATTCCCCGGTATGCCACAGCCGCCAGCATGATTGCCACAGGGATGCAAAAAGCCACAAGCAGCGGCCTTTTTTTCCTGCCCGTCTCGTCAGGACGCATGACTTCATCTCCTCATATCATTGTCCGCCATCAAATAACCGGTAATATTGCAGTTTTTGATATGTCAACAGTTCCCCGGAAGTTTTCTTTTCTTCATCGGTCAGCGCCGTCCCCTCCGGCGTCAGCACATGGCGGGCGCTGATCACCGGATAGTCTTCCTGCAGCTCTGCCAGATACCGGTAATAGCCCTGTAAGGGAATGCCGGCCTGCCGCAGCACTTCCAGCGCCAGAAAATTCGCGCTTGTCTGCCGGTCCTCTCCCGCCGCAATCTCATAATTGGCCCAAATCAGATACGGCACCTCATAGCGCAGCGCTTCCTGCTCCGGCGTCGGCGCGGCAATATCCACACCGTTTTCCCGCCAGATCGGAGCGGCTACCGTATCGTTTGGCTGATGGTCTCCGAAAAACACAATGATCGTATCCTCCTCCTGTGCAAAGTAGGCGATCAGTTCTTCCAGTGCCGCATCCGTCAGTGAAATCAGCGAAAGATAGTTCGATAAGGGCTGAGACCGGATTCCCTCCGCCGTAATATGCGGCGTAAAATTGTCAAATTCCTGACTGTAACCACCGTGATTCTGCATTGTCACATTGAATAAAAAGAACGGCTTCTCCGGGTCGCGCCGCTCATATTCCCGGATAATCTGTGCAAAATCCGAGCGATCACTCACGTATTTCCGCACATAAGACGCATCTTCATATGCCTCCAGAAACCGCATTTGCTCAAATCCCATCCACGGATATACGCGGTTTCGGCTCCATCCTTTCGCATGATAGGGATGCATCGCCACCGTCTGATACCCCGCTTCCTTCAGATACGACGCCAGCGACGGGAGACTGCCCCGGATATACTGCTGATAGGGAATGCTGCCCTGCGGCAGAAACGCCATTGTATTCCCGGTCAGAAATTCAAATTCCGTATTCGCCGTAT